>JBEAOI010000181.1:0-2732 GCA_041165005.1 Actinomycetota bacterium | reverse complement strand
CTCCCCACTTGGCTGCCACATAAGGCGAGCGCAATGGGTAACCGAAGATTCCAGCGCTCGTTGAAATGTTGACCATCGAACCTTTTGTCTTCAGCAACATCGGTACAGCAAAATGTGTAACGCGGAATGTTCCACCTAAGTTCACGCGCACACACTCGTCGTACGCATCAGGGTCCATTTCGTCAACACGCGCAGTTGGCCCTGGCACACCAACGTTGTTCACCAAAATGTCAAGCCCACCAAGGTCACGTTCAATTCCTTTAAACATCGCTTCTACGTCCGAAGTCTTTGACACATCGCAGATGTAGTTGGGTTTCGTGGAATCATTTACGTCGCACACCACCACGGTTGCGCCTGCATCGCGCATTGCATCGGCAATTACCTTGCCAATTCCTGAACCTCCGCCTGTTACCAGTGCACGCAAACCATCTAGACGAAAACTCAATGAAGTCATAGGTAAAACCTAGCCCAACACGTTTCACTACAGTTGCCCTATGTCTTCGCAACATGTCCCTACATTCACCAAGTTCAGTGAGACCACAAAACAAGACTGGGACAACATCACCGAGTTGTATAAAAGGACTCAGGGAGATGTCGCTAATCAGGTGCTGGAACAGTTGCAAAAACTCGATGGCGAACTAGACGGCTACCCCGTTACGAGGCTTGAACACTCGCTGCAAACCGCAACACGGGCAGAGCGCGATGGACAAAGTATGGAATACGTGATGTGCGCGTTATTGCACGACATTGGCGACAGCCTGGCTCCCGATAATCACGAGGCGGTAGCTGCAGCAATCATTAAACCATTTGTTTCAGAAGCGCATCATTGGATGGTTGCGCATCACGGAATCTTTCAGGGATATTACTTTTGGCAACATATTGGGCTTAATCAAAACGCTCGCGATGCATATATTGATAATCCGCATTACGAATTAACCGCTGAGTTTTGCGCAAAGTACGACCAGATTTCATTTGACCCAACATATGAATCTCACACGTTGAGTTATTACGAGCCCCATTTACGAGCTTTTTTCCACTGCTAGAGTTGCTGTATGGCAACTGCGAATACCGCGGTGTTAACAAGTCTTGACGCGAATGTGCATTCGCTTGCCGACATTCTCGCTGTGTTTCAGCGCGACGGCGGTGTCATCGTGCACAACATGCTCACCGATGAGTTGCGCAACAGTCTGCGCTCGGAACTTGCCGAATCCATTAAGTCAACCGATGCGGGGACGAAGTCGAGCGACAAAGGCGTGCAAGAGTTCTGGGGATCCAACACCAAGCGCTTCACACGCCTGTCTTACCGCTCGAAGACGTTCCGCGATCATGTTCTGATTCACCCCATATTGCGGGGCGTTGCTGACAACGAACTTGGCCCGCACTGTGCGTCGTACTGGATGAATACGGGTCAGGTAATGATTATTGGCCCGGGTGAAAAGCCACAGTGGCTGCATCGTGACGCAGATAACTGGCCACTTGTTTTGGGCCCAACCGCCAAACCAGTAACGGTCTCGTGCATGTTCGCACTTTCCGATTTCACCACCGAAAATGGTGCGACTCGTGTTGTGCCCGGAAGCCACAAGTGGGATGACTTCACACGCAAGGCGCTTGACCATGAAATCACTCAAGCTGTAATGCCTGCCGGTAGCGCGCTTATTTATTCGGGAACAGTGCTGCACGGTGGAGGCGCAAACGACACAACAGGTGAATGGCGTGAAGGGATGCACTTGTCTTTTCTCGTGGGCTGGCTGACACCTGAAGAAGCTGGGTGTATCGGAATTCCAGAAGACATTGCACGAACGCTTTCCCCTTTACAGCAACAACTTCTTGGCTACCGCTGTTACACAGGCGATATCAAAGCGGCGCGGCTCTGGACAATTGATTACGAAGACATACCTGTCGGAATGAAATGGGAATAGCGTATGGCTAAGTCAAATATTGAAGGTCTTCGCACTAGTTTCACTCGCGAGGAGTACACAACTGCAGAAGCTTTTGCAAAAGAGATGTCCGACATTTATGAAAAGCGTTGGTGCTATGTCGGTCGTGCAGATCAGTTGACGCACATCGGCGATCGACTCGTTGCCAATGTTGGAAACGAAAGTGTTATCGCTGTGCGCAATCGCGACGGTGTTCTTCGTGCTTACTTCAATGTGTGCCAACACCGCGGTTCACAATTGTGTGACGCATCTGGCTCCGGACATGGGGCCGCGATCACCTGCCCGTATCACGCATGGAGCTACTCACTTGACGGAAAGCTTGTAGGAGCGATTCACCACGATAAGGAGTCTTTTGATCGCGATGTCATTTCGCTGTCTCCGGTGAAGATCGATGAATGGCAGGGCTTGTTGTTCGTCAATCTTGATTCCAATGCCGAGCCACTGATTGATTGGTTTGAAAGTTTGTACAGCAAACCACGTGATTTAGAGCAGTTCAAAATAGGAACGCTAAAGAGCGTGTTTACGAGCACTGACGAAGTACAGGCAAACTGGAAAGTACTTGTTGAAAACTACAGCGAATGTCTTCATTGCTCAGTTGTTCACCCGGAACTGTGCGAAACCGTGCCTGTGTACAAAACAGGAAAGACCACCCAAGATGAACGTTCGGATTGGGGTGCAAGTTTGGCCGAGGGAAAAACTGCAATCTCCTTTGCCCAAGACGAAAATCTTCCGCTCATTCCGAGTATGGAAGAAATGGACGATTACTCCGTATTCGGTGCTTATGTGTACCCAAAC
>JBEAOI010000180.1:0-3639 GCA_041165005.1 Actinomycetota bacterium | reverse complement strand
GCGAATGCAACATGCGCGCCACGAGAACGACAAGTGTTCCAGCCAACAATGCAACACTCAGCATGGAAAAGAAGAGTTCGAAGGTCTCGTTGTTCATGAGCAATAACAGTGTAGAGACGACTACATAATGAAGGCTCGTCATGCCCCCAAAAAGCAGGCAGAATAGAGGGGTGACAACACTTAAAGACCGCATCAAAGCAGACATCACCGAGGCAATGAAGGCGCGCGAAGAAGCGAAGCTCTCAACGCTGCGCATGGTCCTTTCGGCAATTCAAAATGCTGAAGTTGCTGGTGACGAAGCCATCGTGCTCTCCGATGACCAGGCCATCAAGGTGTTGCAGAGTGAAGCAAAGAAGCGAGCCGAGTCAGCACAGATCTATGCCGATGCTGGTCGCACTGAAGCTGCAGCAAAAGAACGTGCAGAACTTGCAGTGATTGAGGCGTATTTACCAGCGGCAATGAGTGATGACGAAGTTGCTGCAATTGTTGTTGACGAAATTGCAAAGGCTGCTGCTGCTGGACAAACGGGTGGCAAAGCAATGGGTGCTGTGGTGAAAGCGGTTCGCGATCGTGTTGGCTCGGGTGCCGACGGCGCAAAAATTGCTGCGCTCGTTAAGTCGGCGCTCGGCTGAGCAATATGAAAGTTGAACGAGTTACCGGGAAAAAACTAGGAACGATTGTTGAACCCGCTCGTGAAATTGATGTCATTCACGAAACCGATGTTTTAGTTGTTGGTTCTGGTCCCGCTGGTCTTGCTGCAGCACTGGCTGCCGCGCGATGTGGGGTCAGTGTCACGCTTGTTGAACGGTTTGGTTGTTTCGGCGGAAACATCACCACTGTTGGCGTAGAAGGCATGGCCTGGTATCGCCATGAAAAAACAGTTGAAGCAAATGGAATTGGACGCGAATTTGAAACGCGTGCGGCTGCCATGGGCGCGGCAGTTCCAGAAAGCCAGTCGCAATCATTTGAACTTGATGCTGAAGGCTTCAAAGTGGTTGCTGACGTGTTGGTGCAAGAAGCAGGGATCCATCCAATGCTGCATCGGTCTTTCGTTACACCGATCATGGATGGCAATGCAGTGGTGGGAATAATCACCGAATCCAAAGCAGGACGAGAAGCACTGCTCGCAAAACGTGTCATTGATGCAACTGGTGATGCAGACGTTGCACACCGCGCTGGTGCGCCAACATTCTTGGCACCGCGTGAAGACCTCATGGCATCGTCTGTCATGTTTCATATTGCTGGTGTCGACAAAAAGAAATTTGTTGAAGGTGTTGCAAGTGACCCGCAGACTTACAAAGACTGGGCGGGTAATGGTGAGTGGAGCATTGAAACATCAGGCAAAGAAGACGACATGTTTTCGCCGTTTCTTCATAAACCATTTAAGGCTGCTCTTGACGCAGGATTGATTCCTGCAGACCTCACCACCATTGCAGGAACATGGGGAGCAGTTCATGATTCAGGCGAAATGACGTATATGAACCTGATTCATTTGGCAGGTCTAGATGGAACCGACCCAGATGATTTAACTACTGGCGAAATAGAAGGTCGACGTCAGGCCATGCATGCACTCACCGCGCTAAAGGCGTACACACCAGGTTGCGAAGATGCTCGCTTGCGCAACTTTGGAATGACTCTAGGTGTTCGAGATACTCGCAAGATTGATTCGGTGTACAACATGACTGAACACGATGTTCGCGAACAAGCTCGCTTCGAAGACTCCATCGGTATTTACCCAGAGTTCATTGATGGATATGGAATTTTGATTTTGCCCACAACGGGTCGATACATGCATATTCCGTATCGCAATCTTTTACCGAAGAATGTTCGCAATTTGTTGGTTGCTGGGCGATCATCTGGGGGTGACAGGGTTGCGCACGCGGCTACTCGAAATATGGCGTGCTGTGCGGTTTTGGGTCAAGGTGCAGGCATTGCTGCTGCTCAAAGCATCCGTCAAGGTTGCGAGCTGGAGGCTGTGAATGTTGGTGCGGTGCAGAAGGAACTTGCTCGCCAAGGTGTTCGTTACCAATAGCCACTGGCTTCGTTGACTTTGTGCCCTCGATAGGAATCGAACCTACGACCTGCGGTTCCGGAAACCGACGCTCTATCCACTGAGCTACGAGGGCCTAATTACCGTCAGGCTATCGCTCACCCGATTGATGAGATTTTGAATTAAGTGCCGTTGGCGCTGTGCGGTCGGCAACAATAGAAGGACTATGGCTGACCCCGTCCTCACCGTTGCTGAATTGCTACGGCCAACATTTACGCACATTGCGGGCGGCGTAGATAGCGACCCAGTTGTTCGGAGAAGCGACCGAGCCGATGCGCAAGTAAATGGTTCACTTGCGCTGGCAAAGGTGTTGGGAAAGACGCCGCGCGAAGTTGCGCAGATGGTGTTGGACGCTGCTGACTTATCTGCTGTGTGTAGCGCCACCGAAATAGCTGGGCCTGGGTTTATCAATGTCACGTTTTCAAATGAGTTTTTGGCAAACGAACTTGTTGCAGCAGCCGCAGATGTGCGACTTGGCGTGCGCAATGCTCCCGCAAAATTGAAAGTGGTTGTTGACTACTCGGCACCAAACGTTGCGAAAGAAATGCACGTTGGGCACTTGCGAAGCACGGTCATTGGCGATGCATTGGTTCGCATGCTGGAGTTTGTTGGTCACAGTGTTATTCGCGAAAACCACATTGGCGACTGGGGAACACCATTCGGAATGCTTATCGAGCATCTCATTGACTTAGGTGAAACAGAAGCGGCAAACGAATTGTCTGTTGGAGACCTCGACTCGTTTTATCGTCAGGCACGAGCCAAGTTTGATGCAAATGATGAATTCAAAGAACGAGCTCGTGCACGTGTGGTGTTGCTGCAGGGTGGCGACGAAGAAACCTTGCGCATGTGGAAGTTGTTGGTAGGAGAAAGCACACGCTACTTCGACAAGGTGTACAGAACGCTTGGTGTGTTGCTTACCGCCGACGACCTGATGGGCGAAAGTGCATACAACCCTTTGCTTGCCCAGGTTGTGGACAGACTGCGCGCTTCGGGACTGATTGAAATTAGTGATGGCGCAGAAGTGGTGTTCCCCGATGGGTTTCTCAATCGGGAGAACGAGCCGTTGCCATTAATCATTCGTAAAACCGACGGTGGATATAACTATGCGACGAGCGATCTTGCATGTGTGATCGATCGTGTTGAGCGCATTGGCGCAAACGTGGTGTTATACGTGGTGGGTTCACCGCAGGCACAGCATTTAGAAATGATTGCAGTGGTTTCTCGTAAAGCCGGGTGGGTTCCGGAAAGCACAGAACTTACTCATGTCGCTTTCGGCAATGTGCTCGGCGCAGACCGCAAAATTTTGAAGAGTCGAAGTGGCGAAGTTGTGAAACTTGATGCGTTGCTTACCGAGTCAGTTGAGCGTGCAGCAGAAGCGGTGAAGGAAAAGAATGCAGAGCTTCCTGCAGCACAGCAGGCAGAAGTTGCGCGTCAAATTGGCATTGGTGCGGTGAAGTATGCCGACCTTTCTACTGATCGCATTAAGGACTACGTGTTTGATTGGGAGCGCATGCTGGCTTTCGAAGGCAACACGTCTCCGTATCTGCAGTATGCCCACGCGCGTATTTGCAGCATTTTTCGTAAGACGG
>JBEAOI010000179.1:0-22757 GCA_041165005.1 Actinomycetota bacterium | reverse complement strand
CAAGACTGCATCACCAAAGTTGAAGTACTCGAGTACGCAGAACTCGGTATGGAAGCCGTGTGGAAAATTGAAGTACAAGACTTCCCCGCATTCATCGTGGTTGACGACAAAGGCAACGACTTCTTTGATGCAATCAACGCCAATACAGGCGTCAAGTTAACTGTTCGCAAATAGTGAACTAGCGCTTTAACAGCGACTTCAGCATTTCACGCGTGTCGTGTTGCTCGTCTGGCGTCGCGCCAAACTCCACTCCACCGAAATCTGTGACTCCAACTTCTTGCAATGCTGCAACCTTGTCGAACACTTCGCTTGCTGAACCGATAATGGCAACGTCTGCTGGGCCAGCTGCGCCTTCGTGGTCCAACATTGCTCGGTAGCTTGGCAACTGCCCGTACACCGCAAACACTTGTGCTGCTCGAGCGCGTGCTCCTTCAACATCTTTCGTGACACACACTGGAAGCGCAGCAATAACGCGAGGCTTTGGCTTTCCGAGTTTGTCTGCAGCCTCGTTAATCGTTGGCACGGTAAGTGTGCGCAGCGTTTCTGGACCGGTGCACCATGTGAGTGTTCCTTGGGTCATTGCTGCAGCTAGCCGCAACATTTGTGGTCCAAGCGCAGCAACGACAACGTCACAGCTTTGTGGCTTTCCAATTGTGAGTTCGGCGTGTGTGGTGAGAGTTTCACCTGCAAATGAAACCTTCTGATCGTGAATCAATGGCATCAGGATCGAAAGATATTCCTTCATGTGGCGCAATGGCTTATCAAATGAAAGATTCAACATTCCTTCAATGACCACTTGGTGACTGAGACCAATACCCAAGCACAAGCGACCACCACTTGCCTGGTTCGCTGTGAGTGCCTGCTGCGCCAACATCATTGGATGTCGCGGGTAGGTAGGAATAACACTGGTACCAAGTTCGATGCGTGGAACTTGGTGTCCCACAACGGAAAGTGTGCTGAGAGCATCAAGTCCAAAAATCTGCGACTGCCAATACGAGGCAAAGCCATCTCGCTCTGCTGCCTTGACTTCTGCAAGCACTCCATCAACGGTGCTGTCATTGTTTGAGCCAAAAATTCCGATTTTCATACTGTTTGTCATGGGGTAACCGTAGTTGCTACAGCACCGTCTGAAGCATCTGTAGTCACCGTTTCAGCAGGAATAGTGGTTGGCATTGCGTCAAGAACCGCCGAATCGTTCTGAAAAATTGACGGCAAACACTGACCGTTGTTTCGGTCACGTGCAAATTCAAGTGAACGAGCAATTGCAGTTGCAAGAACTGCGCGGCCGTCTGGTGTTAGGTGTACCCCATCGTTTCCGATCAGGCCATTATTTCGTGCCACTGCCGCCCAATCGAGCACAGTTACATTGCCGTATTCGGCAGCGACCCGCTTGATGATTTCGTTAATCTGCAATTGCTTTGGGCGAAACTCTGCAGTGGTTAACACCACGAATGGGTTTTGTGAAAGCACGTCAAACATCTCTCGCAGCTTTTCTTCATAGGCAACCATGTTGTCGTCGTTGTTGGTGCCAAGAAACACCACTGCGGTGTCCCAACCCTCTTCCCACCTGCGGCCAAGCACTTTGGCGCCAAAGCCAATGAATTCTCCTGCTTGTGCTTCAACTGCTACTTGCCATCCAAGCTTCGTCAGCGTGTTGCACATTTCGTTGCCATAACGACTTGAGGTTGAAGCCATGATTGAATCGCCAATCATCAATACTCGATTGCCCTCAATTTGTGGTCCAATCATCTTTCCGTTCAATTCAGGAAACGTGAGGTCTACACCGTCGGGAAGCGTGATGAGCGAGTTGAAGTCACCGCCAGGAATTCGGCCGACACCGTTTAGAAATTCGCTGCGATTCACAACAAACCGATACGCGCCAAATGCAACTAGTACCGCAAGCAGTGTTGCAATAACACCGGCAATAAATCCGTTACGACGCATCTAGTTGTTGTTCTGCTTGCGAAGTTCGTCGCGAATGGATGCCAGCAGATCATTCGTCGATTCTTCAGTTTTTGCATTATGAAAACGACCGTAGGCCTTAATGACGAAGAACATCACGGTGCTCACCATCAAGAAATTGAGAATTGCCGTCAATAGACCGCCAACGGGGATGAAACTTCCGTTCAAGGTAACGCCCTTGTCGTTGAAGTTTGGGCGATTTCCGCCAAACACGGCACCGACCAAGCCACCGAGAATTCCTTGGTTGTCTTTGCCGTCTCCGGCAACAGCATCGATCACCGTCTTGAAGGTGGCGCCCATTACGAAGGCAACGGCAACATCAACCACGCTTCCGCGATTGATAAATGCTTTGAATTCGTGCACGATTCCAGTTGTCTTGAGGGGTTTAGACATGTCATTCACAGTAGTTGCCGAACCAATTTCTATGCAGGGTTCTCGCTCGTATCTAGATCGCTAAATCGGTCAATTTTGCGAAGTGATGGGAACCCAATCCACCACACTCCGACAATGGCAATCGTGGCAATTCCTCCACCAATCACTGTTGCTGGAGTGCCAAAAGCTTGAGAGGCAACCCCAGATTCAAATGCTCCCAGTTCATTAGTTGCACCGATGAACACATTTTCAACAGCCGACACTCGACCACGTTTTTCATCTGGCGTAACGAGTGGAACGATTGACCCTCGAATAAACACGCTCACCATGTCGGCAGCACTCAATACCAACACTGCAATGAAGGCAATGGTGTAGCTCGACGTGTCCCCCAACACGATGGTTGCTAAACCAAATATCCCCACTGCTATCAACAGCGTTCGCCCAACGTTTCTTCGCAGCGGTCGAATTGCCAGGAAGGCTGCCATTGCTGCTGCACCGATGCCTCCTGCAGCGCGGAGCCATCCATACGCAACATTGCCGACACCGAGTTGTTCTTCGGCAATCACCGGCAACAGTGCCACGGCACCACCGAACAGCACTGCAAACAGGTCGAGCGAAATTGCTGCAAGCAAAATTGGTGTGCGCTTAATGAAGTGCAGTCCTTCCATTGCAGAGCGCAGGGTTACTTTTTCATTCGGGTCGCGCGGCGGTGGCTCTCTCAAAAACTGCACTCGTAAAATTCCCAAAATGCCGATCAGCGTGAGTGCCGCGGTCGTTGCGTACGGAATCCATGGATCGATGCTGTACAGCAACCCAGAGGCGGCCGGTCCGATGATCATCGCTGAAGTCCATACCGCGGAGCTCATCGCAATGATCGGTGGCAATCCTCCGTCTGGGGCAACCATGGGGTAAATCGAGCGAACTGCTGGGGAGAGAAATGCGCGACACGATCCAAAAACAATGCCAATCAAAAAGAATGGCCATACCGCTGGGTTCTCGTCACCTCGAATTGAAATGGAATACCAAACAAGGGACAGCGCACAAAGCAGCTCACCAGCAAGTGCAATTGCAGCCACGTGCTTACGATTAAATCTGTCGGCAACACTTCCACTGACAAACACCAGCAATGCAATAGGTGCAAACTCGGCTAGCCCTAACCAGCCAATATCAATTGCTCGGCCTGTGATATCAAAAATGTGTTTGCCAAGCGTTGCCGCCTGCAGCATCACACCTACGTAAAAGGCAAAACTCGAGGTAAGCATGCGACGAACTGATGAAGACTTGAGGACGTCTCGCGCAGTAAGTTGCAGGGTGGGTTCAGAACTGCTCACAGGCTGTAAACCCTAACCAATTAGGGGGAAATGCAATGTCATCGCTTGCACAAGACACACAATGGGTTGATGCCATTGATCAAGCCGAGCTTGTCCGCTCTGGAAAGGTAACTCCAGTCGAGCTTCTTGATGCTGCTATCGAGCGCGCAGAGCAACTCAATCCAGCAATCAATGCACTTACCTTTACCTGGTTTGACAAAGCGCGAGAAATTGCCCGCAATCTTCCATCAAATTCCGCAATGCCACTTCGCGGTGTTCCTTTCATCTTGAAAGACCTTCACGCTGCAATGAAAGGGCTTCCGCTTTCAAATGGCAACAAGGCCATGAAGGCTGCAGCGCTGAATTCCAACTACACAGCAGAAATTGTGCAGCGCTTCATCAATGCTGGACTCGTTATCTTTGGTCGCGGAAATTCTCCCGAGTTCGGCAGCGTTCCGACAACCGAACCAGAAGCTTGGGGTCCAACACGCAATCCATGGGACACCAACCGCATGGCTGGTGGTTCAAGTGGTGGCAGTGCCGCAGCAGTTGCAGCCGGAATTGTTCCCGCTGCGCACGCAACCGATGGTGGTGGTTCTGTTCGCATTCCCGCAGCGTGCTGTGGTCTCGTTGGTCTCAAGGTAAGTCAAGGCCGCATCACTGCAGCACCATTACGTGATGAAACAAATTTGGGTGTCGAACATGTCGTCAGCCGCACCGTGCGCGACACTGCATTGCTTCTCGACATCGTGGAAGGTCCTTCAGTTGGTGATCGCGTGATCGCTCCTCCACCTACACGTCCGTATATCCAAGAAATTGGTGCGCCAACAGGAAAACTCAAAATTGGTTTTCTTGATCATCGGCCAGTACCAGGAGACATTGACCCCGAGTGCGCCGAAGGCGTGCGCTTAGTTGCCAAAGTGCTCGAAGATCTTGGACATCATGTTGATGCAGCGTGGCCGAAAGCTCTCGAAGACCAAACATTTGCACCTAAGTTCACTTCGCTGTGGAGCACCAACATGTCTGTTGCACGCGAAGGCGTCGCTGCGTTACTCGGTCGAGAAGTAACACAAGACGATTTTGAACTCGTCAACTGGACTATGGCCGAGTACTCAAAACGTGCTTCAGCAACCGACTATGCGAATGCAATTCTCTCCACTTCGCACTATCGCCGCGCTGTTCAGCAATGGTGGGCAGATGGCTGGGACATTCTGTTAACTCCTACGGCTGCTCGAGTGCCTCTGCCTATCGGTTCATTTGATAATGACCCAAGCGATCCAATGAAGCCGATGAAAGTTGCTGCGGACTTCGTGCCGTTTACACCAGCGTTCAACACCAGTGGTCAGCCTGCAATCAGCCTCCCATTGCATTGGACAAGCGACGGCGTTCCAGTTGGCATGCAATTAGTTGCTGCTTATGGCCGCGAAGACTTGCTCATTCGACTTGCATCGCAATTAGAAGTGGCAATGCCATGGCAGCACAGGCGACCAGCTGCTAGCCAACTGAAATAGCAGTAACAACACCAAGCGTGATTGTCACTGTTACACGCTGCTGAGAATAATCTGCAGTTACAGCAAAGTTTTCGCCATCACGCGAACCAACGCGATATGCCCATCCAAGATCTGTTGCACACTTTTCTGCATCAGCTTCCATCATTCCAACAAGCATCTCTGCACGTTCTGGAGTAATTGCGGTTGCATCTGCAGCGTCAACTGGAGGACAAACAACTGCTGAGCCGTCTTGATCAGACGAAGAACACGCGATCAAAGTAAGTGATGCAAACGCGATAACAAGAAAACGTTTCATAAGTGATTTGCAGCCCCAACGGGATTCGAACCCGTGCCGCTACCTTGAGAGGGTAGTGTCCTAGGCCACTAGACGATGGGGCCAAGTAGCGCTTCAAGGCTACCGATTGTCTTTCTCAATTGTCTCTAGTGTTAATCCCGTGAAGGCTGTTGTAACTACGGGAAATGGCGGTTTCGACAAGCTGCAATACCGCGAAGTACCAATGCCCGAACTTGGCGCAGGCGAAGTGCTCATCAAGGTGCTCGCGGCGGGCGTAAACAACACCGAGATCAATACGCGCCTCGGCTGGTATTCAGGCGGTGGCTGGCACATTCCTACTCCGTTTCCCTTCATTCAAGGAACTGATTGCTGCGGCATCGTCACACACACATTCGAATCTGCCAATGCATCATTGGTTGGTAAACGAGTACTTGTTCGCCCATGTATGCGACCACATGGATTTGATTCGATGCTCAACATCTGGATGGGTTCAGACTTCGACGGTGCGTTCGCTCAATACGTAAAAGTGCCAGCCAACGAGGTCTTCCCTATTGATTCATCGTGGACCGATGCCGAACTTGGATCTATTCCCTGCAGTTATGGGTCTGCAGAAAATATGGTGCAGCGTTCGCGCGTTACATCTGGCGAACACGTTCTCGTTGCCGGCGCATCTGGTGGCGTCGGATCTGCAGTTGTTCAGCTTGCAAAAGTTCGTGGAGCAACCGTTACTGCAATCGTTGGAAAATCAAAAATGGATGAAGTGCTCCGTATCGGTGCAGATTTTGTCATTGATCGAGATTCTGACATCGTGAATGAAGTCGGCGAGGAATGTTTTGATGTTGTTATTGACAACGTTGGCGGGCCTCATTTCGCAGGAGAACTCAACACGCTCAAACGCGGCGGTCGATATGCATCATCTGGCGCAATCGGCGGGCCACTTGTCAACCTTGATCTACGCACCATGTATCTCAAAGATCTCACGCTGATTGGTTGCACTGCGTGGGACGAACCAGTGTTCCCGCAACTCGTTTCCTACATTGAGTCAAATCGCATTAAGCCGCTGGTCGCCAAAACATTTCCCTTGGCAGACATTGCTCACGCACAACAAGAGTTTCTTGAAAAGAAGCACGTCGGAAAATTCGTGCTCATTCCGCAGCACGACGAATGAACAATTTGTTGGGGAGCAAGGAATCGAACCCTGAATAACAGAACCAGAATCTGCTGTGTTGCCAGTTACACCACTCCCCAGAGTGACGTCTGAAGGATATCGGCAACCCTAAATCGACCGCAATACCGACTTGATCAATTCATCAATCGGTCGAGGGCCCTAAATCCAATGACATTGGCAAGTGAAATACCTAGGCCCTCATTGATCATTCGCCTTTTTTCAGCTTCACCCGTCACCGCAGAATTCTCGGCGGGAGAAACATAGGCAGTTAACCCCAGGTCTTGTGCAATCAATCGTGACCGGAGCGCATGATACGGGTCCGTCACAATTTCGACTGAAGAAAGCCCGCGGCTTTTCACTATCTCGGCGACGCCTTGCAGCGACTGAAGTGTTGTAGAGCCAATGTCTTCCATGGAGATTGAAGACTCAGGAATTCCACCTGCAATCAAATAATCGGCAGATGCCCTTGCTTCCGTGAAACGATCGCCGGGTTGATTGCCACCCGTTGTCACCACCAATTGGGCAACACCTTCATTCCACAGGGTGAGCACATGATCAAGCCGAGCCTGGAGTTGCGGTGAGGGTTTTCCGTCGTATTGAGCGACACCCATCACCACAATTGCGTCTACTTCTCTCCTGCCATCACTTCGCCCAACCGACCACACCTGAACAATGTTCAGAAAGACATACACGAATCCAGCCAGCACAAGCACTGACAAAGTGCCTGCGCGTTTCATGATGTTGCGTTAACCAGCAGCCCGAGCAAGTGCAGCGCGGATGCGGCGCTGCGACTCTTCGCGACCAAGCAACTCAATCGGTTCAAACAATGGCGGGCCAACTGTTCGACCAGTAATTGCAATGCGCAGCGGTCCTTGCAACTTCCCGAGCTTCACGTCGTGTTGAGTGCCAACAGTTTCGACAGCAACCTTGATGCTTTCTGCATTCCACTCAATCGTTTCAAACGCATGCGAAATTTCTGTCAGTGTTGGCACTGCGAAGTCTGCGCTAAACGCTTTCGTGAAAGCTGCTTCATCAATCGGTGGCTCGGCCAAAAACAGGAAGTCCACCATTGCCACCACTTCTGCCATCACCGCTACTCGCGTTTGCACAAGTGGCGCCATTGCGGCAAACACTTCAGGCTTGTAGCGATCTGCTGGCCAAGTTGCAGCCGAACTTGTTAGCACTTCATTTGCTGCAGCGACAAATGCGTCAGGGGTCATGAGGCGAATGTATTCACCGTTAAACGACTGCAATTTCTTAATGTCGAAAAACGCTGGCGAATGATTGACGTCTTCTAGACGGAATTCGTCCTGAATTTTCTGCAACGGAACGATCTCGGTGTCACCACTTGGCGCCCAACCCAGTGTCATCAGGTAATTCACCATTGCTTCAGGCAAAATTCCCTCTTCGCGATATTGCTCAACAGCAACTTTGTCGCGACGCTTGGACAACTTCTTGCGCTGTTCATTCACCAACACTGGAACGTGAGCCCATACCGGTGGCGTGTGACCCAAAGCGTCCCACAGCATTTGCTGCTTTGGTGTATTTGGAAGATGCTCTTCCGCTCGCACCACGTGCGTGATGTTCATGGTGATGTCGTCCACCACGTTGGCAATAAGAAACACTGGAGTGCCATTGCCACGCAACAACACAAAGTCTTCAATTGTTGAGTTTTCGAATTCCACTGCCCCGCGCACGGTGTCGTTCACGATGGTCTTTCCTTCGGGAACCCGGAATCGCAAAACATGCCCAGGACCAGGGCCCAGCTTTCGGTCACGCGAAAAGCCGTCGTAGCCATTTAGACCTGCAGCCTTTGCTCGCTCCTGAATTTGCTCGGTGGTCTGGTCGCAGTAATACGCGTTACCCGATTCGAACAACTTGTGAGCCGCAGCGACGTGCTCCGCTGCATAGGTGGACTGGAAATATGGTCCTTCAAAATGTGGGTCTTTGCTGTCAATGCCTATCCACGCAAGTGCATCAATAATTCCCTGAGTCCACTGTGGTTCGTTTCGGGATTCGTCGGTGTCTTCAATGCGCAGCACAAAGGTGCCGTTGTTCTTCAATGCAAGCAGCCAGTTATACAACGCGGTGCGTGCACCGCCTACGTGGAAATAGCCGGTTGGTGATGGCGCGAAACGATAGCGAGGAGTAGCAGACATGTGCTTTCAGGCTATCTGAGCAAAGCACTCACCCTGAGCGAACACTAAGTTGTGGCTCATGACAATTGGAACTCAAGTGAATGTGTATGGCGAACCAATCGAAACATGTTGCACTTCTCCAATGACGGGTTGGTACCGCACTGGATGTTGTGAGACTGGCGGAGACGACACCGGTGTACACACGGTGTGCGCAGTAATGACCGATGAATTTCTTGCGTTCTCCAAGTCGCGTGGTAACGACCTGTCTACTCCAATGCCGCAATACGGTTTTGACGGACTGAAGGCCGGAGATCATTGGTGCCTGTGCGCATCGCGCTGGCAAGAAGCATTCGAAGCAGGAATGGCACCAAAAGTGAACCTACGCGCAACACACGTACACACTCTCGAGTTCGTGAACCTTGCAGACTTAGAAAAGTTTGCGCTGTAGTTAAATAAATTCCATAGCGCGATGCGCGCCTGTTGGAAGTTGTACATCAATCGTGTCGTTTGGCGAAACAATGCCACTAGCCACCACAACGGCAAGCACGCCAACTGGTCGACGGTACGCCCCGTTTTCGTCCTTCTCACGCACTGCAGCGAGCAATCCGTCTTGGAAACCGTTCAATTGCTTACACGGCGTACGAATTCCCGTGAGTTCAATTGCAGCACCACTCGCAAACACCAACCGAGTTCCGTGAGGCAAAGACGTAAGTTGCACTCCACTAGTTGTGATGTTTTCGCCCATTGAGCCTCGCTCAACATTGAAACCTTCCAGGCGCAACTCCTCAATCAGTTCGCTTGCAATGAGGTGAACCTGGCGCAAGTTCGGCTTTTCAGGTTTCTTGCGAAGTAAGTACGAATGTTTCACGGTTGCTCCTGCGTGTGCATCACCCTGCACGCCGATGCCCGCAACCAGCTCGATTGAACTTTGTGCTTGTTTTGTGAATGTGTGTTCAGGCGATGAATGAACGCCGACAACTTGCGTTGGCACGTACTACGCGCCTGTAAGTGCGCGCCACGACATTGGCGTACTTGCGGTGAGTTGCTCTATTGAAAGCTGGTATGTCGTTTCTGGAACGAGACCAGTGATTTCTCGAACTTCGTAATACGAATGCGCAGCATCGCCTACTCCCGAAAAGAGTTCTTTGCGACGTGCAAGCAAATCTGCAGGAACGGAGTCAATAAGCCATCCCCAAATGGTGAGTGCAAACGTAAGGTCGTGCATCACTGGCGCACGTCCGTACATCGAAGCCCTGCGTAACGCAATGCCGATTGATCCGCGAATGGCATCGTCTACCGACTCGCCTGCTTGAACTTTGATCTTGTTTCGCGCAATGCGTGCAAGCGTCAGGATGTAACCCTGATCTGGGCCTTGATTTCCCAGGCTCGCGCCGCGCGGTTGCTTGCCGTCAATTTCACCAGGGCGACCCGGGGTCCACGGTTCAGGAACATGCAGCGGTGATTCGTACGTGCGCGGCGTCTGAGTTGCACTTACTGGAGCAAATTTTGGAGCAGCCATACCCCTGCGAGCCTACTTGGAATGCAAGAGCCCGAAGATGAGTGACTCTTCAAGTGCACGCCATGAGGCTTCAATGATGTTTGACGAAACGCCAATGGTGGTCCAGTTGCGCTCTCCATCTGAGGCGTCCAGCAAGACGCGCGTTACTGCACCGGTTGCCGAACCCGAATCCAGGATTCGCACTTTGTAGTCAGTCAAATGCACACGGGAAAGTTGCGGGAACTTATCCAGCAATGCAGCTCGCAATGCTGTGTCAATCGCGTTAACTGGACCATTGCCCTCAGCAACACGTACCTCGCGGTGGTCGCCGATCCATACCTTCACTGTTGCTTCGGTTGTAAACGTTCCAGCCGATGACTCATCGGTGATTACTCGCATTGACTCAACACTGAAGAAGTTCTGCTGCCAGCCCGATGCACGACGCATCAACAGTTCAAGCGAGGCATCTGCTGCTTCAAAGTGGTAGCCCTCGTGCTCCAGTCGCTTCAAGTCGTCAATCACCTGATTGACCGCCGGACCATCCATGGTCAGACCAAGTTCTTCAGCCTTCATGGTGATGGTTGCGCGACCAGCCATTTCACTCACCAAGAATCGCGTGCCGTTGCCAACCAGTTCTGGCGCGATGTGCTCGTACGCATCTTTTGCACGCGAGATCGCTGAAACGTGAAGCCCAGCTTTGTGCGCGAATGCCGAACTACCAACATAAGGAGCCTGCGGATTCAATGGACGGTTGAGTACCTCCGCAACGTAGTTACTTACCGTTGTCAGGCGCTCGAGTCTGCCTTCTGGCAAACACTCAAAACCCATCTTCAGTTGCAGGTTAGGAATGACAGTTGTCAGGTTTGTATTTCCAGTTCGCTCGCCGAGGCCGTTCAATGTTCCTTGAACATGACGTGCACCACTTTGCACTGCTGCAAGTGAGTTAGCCACTGCACAACCCGTGTCGTCATGGCAGTGAATTCCGATTGTTGCATCGTCACCAATGTGCTTCTTCACTTCACCAACAATGTGCAGCACATCACTTGGAAGTGATCCGCCGTTGGTGTCACACAACACCAAGTGCGTAGCGCCGCCAATGATTGCAGCCTCCAATACGCGTAGCGAAAACTCTGGGTTCGATTTAAAACCGTCGAAAAAATGCTCCATGTCCACGAGCACGCGACGATCATTTGCAGTGAGGTACTTCACCGAATCTGAAACCATCGCAATGCCTTCTTCAAGTGTTGTTTGCAATGCGTGTTCAACGTGATAGTCCCATGCTTTAGCAACAATGCATACCGCAGAGGTTTGCGCTTCAATCAAATTTCGTAGCGTTGCATCGTCGTCAACTTTGCCAAGTGGGCGGCGCGTTGAGCCGAAGGCAACAAGCGCCGAAGTAGTGAACGTCAATTCTTTCTTTGCACGGGCAAAGAACTCGATGTCTTTCGGGTTGGCGCCTGGCCATCCGCCTTCAATGAAGTGCACACCCAAATAATCCAGTTGTTCTGCAATGCGCAACTTGTCTTCAACGCTTGCCGATACGCCTTCCACTTGCATGCCGTCTCGCAATGTGGTGTCAAATACTTCTACGAGTTGTTGCTTTGTCATCTGCTGCTCTTCTCTTCTGTCGAATTTTGGGGATTAAAAAAGCCGCCCGTTTGGGCGGCTTGGGCGTACGTCGGGTGACGCACGCCTATCGAATAATGATGATCGCAATGCTGGTCTGGGTAGCTCCAAAAAGATTCACGCCTCTAGTCTGACGCCTGAAACGGCGTTCGCCAACCCCGAAGCCCCCGCCCTGTGGGGATACCTGTGGATAAAGCCACGCGGACGATATTCCGCATGTGGAAACGCCTGTGGATGAACCTGGGGGAAACCCCCTCCAAGTCACCCCCGTGTAATACGAGGCCTGTTATTTCGTGTATTCGAGCCAGTCCACATAACGCGGGTCTTGGCCGCGTACAGCCTTGGCGTATGTGGAGGCAATTGCTCGTGTGATCGGACCTGGGCAAGGCACAGGACGATCGTCTACCGAACTTACCGAGCCGACTTCTGCTGCCGTTCCACAAGCGAAGATTTCCTCGGCAATGTACAAATCGCTGCGTGCAATGTTGTCTACGCGCACTTCATAACCCAAGTCGCGAGCAATGCGAGTGACGCTGTTTTGCGTAATTCCCTCAAGTGCTCCGGCCGAAGTTGGTGGAGTCAAAATGATTCCGTTGCGCACAACGAACAAGTTCTCACCTGTGCATTCTGCAACCAAACCGTTTGGTGCAAGCATGATGGCTTCGTCGTAACCAGCCTTCAGGGCTTCAACTTTGGCAAGTGACGAGTTCACATAGTTACCAACTGTTTTTGCTGCTGGTGGCATGGTGTTGTGGTCGTGGCGTGTCCATGAAGAGATCTTCATGCGCACACCCTTTTCAACGGCATCATCGCCCAAATACGCACCCCAAGGCCAGCATGCAATTGCAACATCGGTTTTGCATGGCGTGGTGTTGAGTCCCATTTCGCCGTATCCGTAATATGCAATCGGACGGACATAGCAAGCAGGCAATCCTGTTGAAGCAACGGTGTCCTTCACACCTTGAACAAGTTCTTCAAGCGTGTACGGCATTGGCATTGCCAAGATTTTTGCCGAGTTGATAAAGCGTTGCATGTGTTCGGTAAGGCGGAACACTGCAGGACCCTTGTCGGTTTCGTATGCGCGAATACCTTCGAACACACCAGTGCCGTAATGAAGCGTGTGTGTAAGCACATGAACTTGCGCCTTGTCCCAATCGACAAGCTTTCCGTTCATCCAAATTTTTGGTGTCGTGGTAATTGGCATGACGTCCCCTTATTTACAAATGTTGATAAAACTTAGCGTTACTTGCCCGCAACTCGGGCTGCAATTTCGTCGCCAACTTGCGAGGTTGAGCCCGCACTTGGCTTTTCGCAGGCTGCGCGCAATTTGGCTGCCCCGGCGTTTTCACCCAAGAACTCCAGCATGTGGGCTGCAGACAAAATTGCCGCAACTGGGTTTGCCTTTCCTGTGCCAACAATGTCTGGCGCAGAACCGTGAACCGGTTCGAACATGGATGGCCCGGTTCGCTTTGGGTTCAAGTTGGCAGATGATGCAACGCCAATTCCACCACTTACTGCTCCGCCAAGGTCGGTCAAAATGTCGCCGAACAAGTTGTCGGTCACAATGACGTCATATCGCTGCGGGTCTTGAACGAAGTAAATACATGCCGCATCAACATGGTTGTACGCAGTTCCAACTTGCGGGAACTCTTCAGCAACTTTGTTAAACGTGCGCTGCCACAAGTCTCCTGCAAATGTGAGCACGTTTGTCTTGTGCACCAGTGTGAGGTGTTTGCGTTCGCGTTGTGCTGCAAGTTCAAATGCGTAGCGTACGCAGCGCTCTACACCGTGGGCAGTGTTGACGCTTCCCTGAGTTGCAACTTCAAATGGCGTGCCCTTGCGTAGCACTCCACCTTCGCCAACATATGGGCCTTCGGTGTTCTCGCGAATCACGACGAAGTCGTGTGGCTGCGTATGGCCAGGAGCAACACCAGCAAATGGTCGCTGATTGATATACAAATCCAATTCAAAACGCATCTTCAAAAGCAGACCGCGCTCAATCACTCCTGGTGGTACCGCAGGTGTACCAACTGCGCCAAGCAAGATGGCATCAAACTTTCGAAGCTCTGCAAGTGTGGCGTCTGACAACACTTCGCCATCACGCAAGTAACGAGCACCGCCAAGGTCGAAACTTGTGGTCTCTAATTCGATTCCTGCGGCCTTCACCACCTTCAACGCCTCAACCGTGACCTCTGGTCCAATTCCGTCGCCGCCGATTACTGCAACGCGATGAGCATGTGATGATTTCGCTGACATAGTGATGCTCCATCGTAGGGTGGATTTTGCGCAGATAGCCTTAGTCCGTATGGCTAAGCACCAACTTTCGAAGTCCACATATGACCGTTTAAAGGCCGAGTTTGACGACCTCACCACGCGCGGACGCATCGATGTAGCCAACAAAATTGAGCGTGCGCGCGAACTTGGCGACCTCAAAGAAAACGGCGACTATCACGCCGCAAAGGACGAACAGGGCCATATGGAAGGCCGCATTCGCCAGATCGAGTCGATCCTCGAAGACGCCGAAGTGGTGTCTCCCGCACCCGATGGCGTGGTCGGACTCGGCTCAATCGTTGCCATTGTCTACGAAGGCGACTCGGACAGCGATGCAGAGTCGTATCTCATTGGACATGTTGAAGAAAAGCCAGACACTAAAGAGGTCAGTGTGATGAGCCCTTCTTCCCCACTCGGTTCAGCACTGCTTGGCGCAAAAGAGGGCGACATGGTTTCCTACGAAGCGCCTAACGGGGTGCTCAAAGTAAAAGTGTTGTCCACGAAGTCTCAGAAATAGTTCGGAGATCATGGCGCTTCCCCCTGGTCGCTTAATTGACATTCCAGATCGCGGTCAAACCTTCATTCGTGAAGTGCAAGGACCCGACAATGCGCCAACACTTATCTTGTTGCACGGCTGGACAGCAACTGCCGACCTGAATTGGTTTACCTGCTTCGAAGAGCTTGGCAAACACTTCAATGTTGTTGCACTCGATCACCGCGGACATGGTCAAGGAATTAGGTCGCGCAGTGCATTTCGACTTGAAGACTGCGCAGACGATGTTGTTGCACTTGCAGACGTACTCGGCATCAACACATTCATTCCCGTTGGCTACTCAATGGGTGGAACCATCGCTCAACTCATTTGGAAGCAACATGAGCACCGCGTAAACGGACTCGTGTTGTGCAGCACTGCACCAATTTTTGCCAAATCGCGCGAAGAGCGACTTGGATTTCTTGGACTCACTGGTCTTGCAACTATTGCTCGATTCACTCCAACTCAAACCGTGGACTGGATAACCGAGCAGGTGTACTTGCAGCGCAAGGCTGAAGGATTAGACCAGTGGGCGATCGAAGAAATGTCGGGTCATGACTGGAGACAAATTCTTGAAGCCGGCAAAGAAATCGGAAGTTTTAATTCATTGAAGTGGTTGTCAGAAGTTGACGTTCCGACTTCGGTAGTGATCACCACTCAGGACCAAGTCATTCCACCCGAGCGACAGCAGAGACTTTTGGACTTATTGAAAGATGTTGATGTGCATTTGGTTGATGGTGGACACAACGCAATCTACGCAGAGCAACGCACATACGTTCCTAAACTTGTTGCTGCATGCAACAGCGTGTACCAACGCACGCTAAGAAATTAAGCGACAATCGTTTCTAGATCGAGCCCAATGTCAAGCACTTTTGCAGAGTGCGTAAGTGCGCCGACCGAAATGTAATTCACGCCGGTCGCAGCAACGCTTTGTGCATTTTCCAGCGTCAGCCCGCCGCTCGCTTCCAACACCACCGCACGACCCGTTGACGCAAGATGCTGTGCTGAAATAGCAACTGCTTCGCGAAGTACTTCTGGTTTCATGTTGTCGAGCAACACCAAGTCGGCACCAGCAGCAAGCGCAGTGCGTAATTGATCAATGGTGTCCACTTCAATTTCCAACACGATTGACGGTGCAGCAGCCCGAACCGCAGCAAATGCTTCAGCCACTCCCCCCGCAGCCACAATGTGGTTGTCTTTCACTAAAGCAGCATCCGAAAGCGACATACGGTGATTCACTCCACCGCCACAACGCACTGCGTACTTTTCTAACGCACGCATACCTGGAGTGGTTTTGCGCGTGTCACGCACCTTTGCATGAGTTGAAGCAATGGCATCGGCCCATTGGCTTGTAGCAGTTGCAACTCCCGATAAATGCCCGAGCAAATTCAGCGCGGTGCGCTCTGCTGTCAGCAATCCCCGAGTTGGTCCTTCAACACTTGCTACGCGAGTGCCTGGTTCAACGCGCGCACCATCTGCAACCAGCTGTGTGAACACCACGTTCTCCGCACCACACACCATGTCAAAAACTGCACCAGCAATTGCCAAACCTGCAATGCAACCTGTCTGCCGAGACGCAAAAACTCCTGCGCTTCGTTGCTTTGCGGGCACAGTCGAATTAGTCGTAATATCAGGACCATTGTGCAAGTCTTCGTCTAGTGCAACCGAGATAAGTCGACGCACGACATCTACTTCTAAACCCGCAGCAGTAATGCGCTGAGCAGAATCATCGGAAAGCTTGTGGTACAACATGGTTACGCCTCGTTAGGAATTCCACTAATAGACAACGAGCCACTGCGAAGCGAAATCTCCAGGTGTCGAACCCAAATTTCGCGTTGTTCTGTTGTGTCTGTGCGGCGGTGACAACCGCGACTTTCGGTACGTGCAAGTGCGCTTGCTGCAACTGCAGTAGCAACAGTCAAAATGTTGGTTGCTTCAAAATTGCGCCGCGACGGAACCATGCTTGCATCAACTTTTTCAGCCGCAATTGCTAACGCATCAAGGGCATGTTGCAAACCTTCTGGTTTACGAAGCACGCCCACGTGCTTGCTCATCAGTGTTCGCACGTGAGTGCGTAGCGAATCGTCAAGCAGTCCGGAAACTTCTGATTCAACGGTCTCCTCTGGCTCTACTCGTTCTGGCATTTTCCATGCGAGGTTTCGACCTACTCGTGTTCCCACCACCAAGCTTTCGGTGAGTGAGTTCGACGCCAAGCGATTTGCCCCATGCACACCTGTGTACGCCACTTCGCCAACTGCGTACAGTCCTTCAACTTCGGTAATGCCATCGAGGTTCGAATCAATTCCGCCACATGTGTAGTGCGCCGCAGGTGCAACCGGAATGCGCTGCTTCAGCGGGTCGATGCCGGCTGCACGACAAGCCTTGGTAATGAACGGGAATCGTTCTTCAAAATTTTCAATGCCCGTGGCATCCAAATACACGTGATCATCAACACCTGCCGGCGCTTGCGCCATACGTGCACTGATCGCAGATGCAACCACGTCTCGTGGTGCAAGGTCTTCTTGTGGGTGCGCACCTTGCATGATGCGCTCGCCTGCAGCATCAAAAAGAATTGCTCCTTCTCCGCGCACTGCTTCGCTAATCAGCATCTGTTGTTGGGTCGAACTTGCGGAGTGCCACAACACTGTTGGGTGAAATTGCACAAACTCAAGATCGCGCAAGGTAAGTCCTGCGCGCAATGCAAGTGCATGACCATCGCCAGTAACTGCTGGTGGGTTTGATGTGCTTGCAAACACTTGCCCATACCCACCCGTTGCAATAACTACTGCTGGTGCTTTTACCAAGCCAACGCTTTCAACGTTTCCTTGTTCATCAAGTTTCGCAATTCGCACGCCAGCAATTCGGCGACGGCCGCCTGCTGACTTGCCAAACACCAAATCCAACGCAAAGGCATGGTCCATCACCTCAACACCTGCGTTAATGGCATTCATGTCGAGTGTGCGTTGAACTTCAGCGCCAGATTGATCGCCTCCCGCATGCACAATGCGTGAACGCGAGTGGCCACCTTCGCGCGTGAGTGCACGCAAGCCGTCACTACCTGGGTCAAATGCGGCACCAAGTTTTTCTAGATATTGAATGGCAGTTGGGGCGTCGCGCACCAACGATGTAACCGCCGCCTCGTCGCACAAACCTGCACCAGCTTCAAGCGTGTCGCGCACATGTTCGCCGAAGGTGTCGGCTGGGTCGAGAACCGCTGCCAATCCGCCTTGCGCCCAAGCAGTGCTTCCGGCATCGAGCGTGTCTTTCGTAATGATCAATACGTCTCGCACGGGTCGAGCCGCTAACGCTGCTGCAAGCCCTGCGGCACCAGAACCAAGCACAACAACATCAACTTCACGAGTCCAGGAAACCGCTGGAGCAGCAAGTTGAGTTGGCAAATTCACAGGTATCTGTTGAACGCGCGAACCAGTCGGCACTGTGATTATTCCTTCGTACGCGAAGGCGTGCCAATAGCAATCATGCGCTCTACCGAGGCACGTGCTTTGTCTGCAATGTCACGCGGAACATCAACAACATCGGTTCCGTCGCGCAACGAACGAAGCAGTTTCTCTGGAGTAATCATTTTCATGTATTTGCACACTGCTGCGCGATTAACCGGCTCAAAAATGACGAGTGGGTTTGCTTTGCGCAACTGATGCAGCATTCCAGTTTCAGTTGCAACCAATACCTTTTTCGCATGCGTATTCTGCGCTGCGGTAATCATTCCTGAAGTGGAAAGAATATGTGTGCGCTCTGCTGGCACTGCTCCACTCGAAGCCAAATACATTGCCGAAGTTGCGCATCCGCATTCCGGGTGAATGAACAGTTCTGCTTCTGGTTCAGCAGAAACCATGTTCTTCAAATCTTGTCCGTTGATTCCTGCGTGCACGTGGCACTCACCCATCCATATATGCATGTTGGTGCGTCCGGTTTCGCGCTGCGCGTGTGCGCCAAGAAACTGATCTGGGCAAAACAAAATTTCTTGGTCGAGTGGAATTGATTGCACTACTTCAACCGCGTTCGAAGATGTGCAGCAAATATCGGTTTCTGCTTTTACTGCTGCAGTGGTGTTCACGTAACTCACTACTGCTGCACCTGGGTGCTCTGCCTTCCACGCACGGAGTTGATCTGCGTTAATGGTGTCGGCAAGCGAACAGCCGGCTGCTGCATCGGGAATGATCACCGTTTTGTCGTAGCTCAAAATCTTTGCGGTCTCAGCCATGAAGTGCACACCACAGAAAATGATCGTGCTGGCATCTACTTGTGCTGCAATTCGGGAAAGCGCTAACGAGTCGCCAACATGGTGAGCAATTTCTTGAATCTCTGGCACCTGATAGTTGTGAGCAAGAATTACCGCATCGCGCTCTTTGGCTAGCGCACGAACTTCTTCAGCCCATGCCGACTTCGGGCCGTAGTCAACGCTGTTGGCGATGCTTGAACTCACACATTCAAGTTATCGGCTACTCCTGCATTGCCGAATCTGTGGGGTTTTGGGCAACATTCACTGGGCAATCGAACCACATGTTGGTCACTGCATCGGCCAGGCTTCCGCGCGCTGCCCCCGCATCGGTCACCACATCATTTGGGGTGTCGGCAAACCGCAAAACAGAACCGACTCCACAGTCACCCACCACTACAACTAAGCGGACTCGCCTGCGCTCTGGATGCTGACTGGGTGGAGTTGACGATTCTTCATCTTCTTCATCGTCGTCGCGAATTGGTGCCGCCCACCCACAGGTCAGCACCACCGCAGCATCAAACATGCGCACGATGGCACTGGTTTGTGCTTCAAGTAGTTCATACACATCGCCGTGCTCGGCAAGAAACGTAATTCGTAGGGCTCCGTCTTCGTTTCGTGCCGCAGCTTGTTCGTCCACAATGCTGATGCCATACAGACGTGCCCGCGAAAGATCGAAACCATCGAGCGATATGTGCAGGCTGTGCTCAACGCAAGTGGCAAGTGTGACTGGACTAATGGTGTGTTGTGTCATGCCCCGATGTGTGGCTTAGAACCCATATGCGGACGCACTATTGAGCCAATTCAGCCAATTCACGGCAGAATGGAGATATGGCCAATTCAAACGGCAAGCCCCTCACGCTTCCTCAAAAAGTCTGGGACCGTCACGTGGTGCAAAGTTCACCCGGCGAACCAGACCTGTTGTACATCGATCTCCACCTCGTTCACGAAGTGACGAGCCCTCAGGCATTCGACGGCCTACGCATTAACGGTCGCACCGTGCGACGCCCAGATCTCACTGTGGCAACCGAAGACCACAACGTTCCAACCGAGAACATTCACTTACCTATTGCCGATGAAATCTCGTCAAAGCAAATTGAAGTGTTGCGCGCTAACGCAAAAGAGTTTGGTGTCACCTTGTACCCAATGGGTCATGCCAAGCAAGGCATCGTGCACGTCATTGGACCAGAACAAGGTCGCACACTTCCAGGTATGACCATTGTGTGCGGCGACAGCCACACTGCAACACACGGCGCATTCGGTGCGCTTGCATTTGGTATCGGCACCAGCGAAGTTGAACACGTTCTTGCAACGCAAACTCTTCCGCAGTCGCGTCCGAAGTGGATGAGCGTCACGGTTGACGGAACACTTGCACCGGGTGTCACTGCTAAAGACATCATCCTTGCTGTCATTGCAAAAATTGGCACGGGTGGCGGAATTGGCCATGTCATTGAATATCGCGGTTCAGCAATTCGCGCAATGTCGATGGAAGGTCGCATGACCATCTGCAACATGTCCATCGAAGCCGGCGCTCGCGCAGGCCTTGTTGCCCCAGACGATGTGACCTTCGAATACTTGAAGGGTCGCGAACATGCACCAACTGGCGCAGAGTGGGACGCAGCAGTTGCCGACTGGAAAACACTGCGCACAGACGACGGCGCTGTTTGGGATACCGAAGTAGTCATCGATGCATCGGCACTCACTCCATTTGTTACTTGGGGAACCAATCCTGCACAAGGAATTGGCATTGACGGAAAAATTCCGAATCCAGCCGATTACGCAGACGCAACTGCACGTAACACCGTTGAGCGCGCTCTTGAATACATGGGCCTCACAGCAGGCACACCAATTCGCGACGTAAAAGTAGACACCGTGTTTATCGGTTCATGCACCAACAGTCGCATTGAAGATTTGCGTGCTGCTGCTGCCGTGGTGAAAGGCCGCACGGTTTCTGTAAAGCGCGTAATGGTGGTACCAGGCAGTCACCAAGTGAAGAAACAAGCCGAAGCCGAAGGCCTCGACAAAATCTTCATTGCTGCAGGAATCGACTGGCGTGAGCCTGGTTGCTCGATGTGCTTGGCAATGAACCCCGACAAACTCGCACCTGGCGAACGCGCAGCGAGCACCAGTAACCGCAACTTTGAAGGTCGCCAAGGCCGTGGAGGTCGTACGCACCTCGTTTCGCCAGAAGTCGCCGCTGCAACCGCTGTTGCTGGCCACTTCGCAACCCCAGGAGACTTGGCATGAAAGCTGTCAGCATCATTACTGGTCGCGGAGTTCCGCTGAAGCGCTCCGATGTCGACACCGACCAAATCATTCCAGCCGAATGGTTGAAGCGTGTTGAGCGCACGGGTTTTGAAAAAGGATTGTTCTCCACATGGCGCGATGATCGCAACTTCGTTCTCAACGACGAGCGCTATGCCGGCGCATCAGTCTTGGTTGCCGGCCCAAGCTTTGGTGTTGGTTCATCACGTGAACACGCAGTGTGGGCAATTTTGCAAGGCGGATTCAACGCAGTCATTGCGCCAAGCTTCTCCGACATATTCCGCAACAACTGCACCAAGAACGGTCTCGTTCCTGTTGTGTTGTCGGAGTCAACAGTCAACCGCATTTGGGATGTGCTCGAATCTGATCCGACTGCTGAAATCACCATCGACATCCAACGCTTGACTGTTGAAATTCCAAGTGCAGGTATCACCGAGAAATTTGACATGGATGCTTCAATGCAAGATCGCTTCATTCGCGGTCTTGATGATGTGGGCATCACCATGACAAAGGGCGACGCAATCTCGAGTTTCGAGTCGTCCCGCCCTGCCTGGCTAAACCAGCGCTAGTTACGCAGTAAGAAACGTAAACAAGTCGCGTAAACGCGCATCGTTTGAAAACACTTCAATCGGGGCTTGCGGCTCAAGCCGCAGGCCTCGTTGAATAATGCGGCACGTGGTGTGCTGGTTGTATTCGGCAAGCGTTACTGCCCAACCATCACGGCCAGCGCGTGCGGTACGACCAGAGCGGTGCAAGTACGTCTTCACATCGAGTGGTGGCACGTAGTGAATCACTACTGCAACATCATCAATGTCGATTCCGCGGGCTGCAACATCGGTGGCCACAAGAATTTTCAATTCGTTCTTTTCAAACTTGCTTAACGCTTTTTCACGGGCGTTCTGTGGCATGTCACCGTGCAGTGCCGATGCGTTTGCGCCAAGCTTCTGCAATGCTTCGGCAACTTTGTCGCACACGCGTTTCGTGTCGCAGAACACCACAGTTTGACCGTGTGCGGCTGCAATGTTTGCAATGACGCGATCTTTGTCCATGTGGTGAATGGCCAAAAACAAATGGCGCATCGTTCCAACCGTGTCAGTTGGCGAGTCGATGGATACTTCTTTCGGATCTTTCATGTAACGCTTTACCAAGTTGCCAACTTGGCCATCAAGCGTTGCCGAAAACAACATGGTTTGATGCTCACCAGTTACGTGGCGCATAATCCATTCCACTTGCGGCATGAATCCTTCGTCTGCCATGCGGTCGGCTTCGTCAATTGCCACAACTTGAATTGCGCTCAGGTCGCACTCGTTTGATTTCATAAGGTCGATCAGGCGCAATGGTGTGGCAACAATTATTTCCACACCCTTTTCAATGTCGACTACTTGCTTGTGTCTGTCGGCGCCACCGTAAACGGCAAGAACACGAATGCCACACTGCTTGCCAATTGGCCCGAGCACTTCAGAAACCTGCAAGGCCAGCTCGCGAGTTGGCACCAACACCAGTCCATGAGGCTTCCCCGAGGCTGCAGGTGAAGAAATTTTCGACATCATTGGCACACCAAATGCCAGCGTCTTGCCCGAGCCAGTGCGAGCA
>JBEAOI010000178.1:0-5556 GCA_041165005.1 Actinomycetota bacterium | reverse complement strand
TGACCTTGACCATTGCTGCGCGAAGCACGCGGCCCTTCCAGCGGTAACCAGTACGCAGAACTTCAAGCACAACCGGCTCGGATCCATCGCCTTCTTCGTGCATCACCGCGTCGGCCAACGCTGGGTCAAACGGTTTATCCGCTAGATCCAAGGCTTCAAGACCTTGCTTTTGCAAGGCGCCGATGAGCGATGACCACACTTGTTCCACGCCTTCAACGCCATGAGCAACTGCTGCTTCACACGCATCAAGCACGGGAAGTAGTTGTTCTACAAGTTTGCCAAGTGCACGATCAAGCTCGTCGCTCATTTGCGTTGCTGCGCGCTTGCGGTAATTTTCGAAGTCAGCCTGAACTCGAAGCGCGATGTCTTTGAATTCGTCGCGTTCTTTCAAAACGTCTTCAATGGAGACTTCAGTTGTTGCCGACTCTTCAACATGTGAGTCCTGCATGGAGTCTGCGCTCGCAGACTCCACAACAGATTCGTCTTGTGATTCACTCATGGTGCGAATGCCGTCGACTTACTTCTCGTCAACGATTTCAGCATCAACGATGTCGTCATCGCTACTGGCTGATTGTCCACTTGCAGATGTTCCGGCTGCGTTGGTGTCGCGTGCTGCTGCCTCATACAGCTTTTGGCTAAAGGCTTGGCTTGCGGTCATCAACTTTTCAGTCGCTGCCTTAATTGCGTCGTTATCGGAACCATTGAGTGCGGTCTTCAGTTCGCTCAATGGACCTTCAACTGCTGTGCGCTCCTCTTCGGTCACCTTTTCACCTTGTTCGCGCAACACCTTTTCGGTTTGGTACACGAGTGAGTCTGCATTGTTGCGGATCTCGGCTTCTTCGCGGCGAAGACGGTCCTCTTCGGCATGTGCTTCGGCGTCTTTCACCATCTTGTCGATGTCGTCTTTGTTTAATGACGACTGACCAGTGATGGTCATGGACTGTTCCTTGTTCGTTGCGCGGTCCTTTGCAGAAACATGCACGATGCCGTTGGCGTCAATATCGAAGGTCACTTCGATTTGTGGAACACCACGTGGTGCAGGTGGCAAATCAACAAGCTGAAACTTGCCAAGCGTCTTGTTGTAGCTAGCCATTTCGCGCTCGCCTTGCAACACATGAATTTCCACTGATGGCTGCATGTCATCTGCAGTGGTGAACACTTCGGTCCGACGTGTAGGGATGGTGGTGTTGCGTTCGATCAGCTTGGTCATTACGCCTCCCTTGGTTTCAATTCCAAGTGAAAGCGGAGTGACGTCGAGCAACAACACATCTTTTACGTCGCCACGCAACACACCGGCTTGTACCGCTGCGCCAACTGCAACTACTTCGTCTGGGTTTACGGTGCGGTTTGGTTCTTTGCCCGTCATCGATTGAACGAGGTCTTGTACTGCTGGCATACGAGTTGAACCGCCCACCATGATGACGTGATTGATTTGACCTTTGGACAAACCTGCATCAGTAATTGCTTGTTCGAATGGCTTGCGGCAACGCTCAATGAGGTCTGCGGTCATTTCCTGAAACTTTGCACGTGTCAAGGTTTCGTCCATGTGCAATGGACCAGCGGCAGTTGCCGTAATGAACGGCAAGTTGATTTGCGTCTGTTGCGTTTGTGACAACTCAATCTTTGCTTTTTCAGCAGCTTCCTTCAAACGTTGAGTAGCCATGCGGTCTGCCGACAGGTCAACACCATGCGCTGCCTTGAACTGTTGCACCATCCAGTCGATGATGCGTTGGTCCCAGTCGTCACCACCGAGATGCGTGTCGCCATGTGTGCTCTTCACTTCAAACACACCGTCACCAATTTCAAGAACGCTCACGTCGAATGTTCCACCACCAAGGTCGAACACCAACACGGTTTCGTCTTCGCTTCCCTTATCGAGTCCATAAGCAAGCGCTGCTGCTGTTGGCTCGTTAATAATGCGCAGCACTTCGAGGCCAGCAATTTGACCGGCTTCTTTTGTTGCGGTGCGTTGTGCGTCATCGAAGTATGCAGGCACGGTGATTACCGCTTGAGTAACGGTGTCGCCCAAATATGCTTCGGCGTCGCGCTTCAACTTCATGAGCGTGCGTGCGCTGATTTCTTGTGGCGTGTACTTTTTGCCGTCAATGTCGTCGCTCTTCCAGTTTTCGCCCATGTGGCGCTTGACGCTGCGGAAGGTGCGATCTGGGTTTGTAATTGCCTGACGCTTGGCCACTTCGCCAACCAGCACTTCGCCGGCTTTAGAAAACGCCACGACTGATGGGGTGGTGCGCGAACCTTCAGAGTTTGGGATAACCACTGGCTCGCCTGCTTCCAGGACTGCCACTACCGAGTTGGTGGTTCCGAGGTCGATTCCTACTGCTTTGCCCATGATGATTGCTCCTTGTGCGGGGATTGCTTTGGGGTGATGCATGAATTTTACGATGCACAAGCGAACTTGCCAACCCGAGCACCAAAAAACTTGAGTCGTCTGCACTCAACATTTGTCACACCATCATGGTGCCGCCGAATACGCATCAAGTACCACTGAAATCGCCTCTGCCCCTACCATCTACACCATGACTGGCACCCTTGTCCTTCTTCGTCACGGCCAAAGCACCTGGAATCAGCTCAATCTGTTTACGGGTTGGCACGATGTCGAATTGACCGATCAGGGCGTACGCGAAGCCGGTGCTGCTGGAATCACGATGAAGGAGGCAGGGCTGGTCTTTGACATCGCCCACACCAGCTTGTTGCGCCGGGCGATTGAGACCAACCAATTGGCACTGTCTGCAATGGGTCTCGATATTCCTATTGAACGTTCATGGCGACTCAACGAACGTCACTATGGCGCACTGCAGGGTCTCGACAAGAAAGAAACCACACTTCGCCACGGCGCAGAGCAAACCATGATTTGGCGACGCAGTTTTGATGTTCCCCCACCGCCAGTTGATGCAACCAGTCCAGAGCATCCAGCAAATGATCCTCGCTATCAGCAACTCATTGCGGAGGGACTTGATGCCTCACTGCTCCCCGCCACCGAATGCCTCGCCGACGTATTAGTACGTGTATTGCCGTATTGGAACGACGTCATTACTCCTCAATTGCGTGAGGGGAAAAATGTTTTAGTTACCGCTCACGGCAACTCGCTTCGTGCACTCGTGATGCACCTTGAGCAGATTTCGCGCGATGACATTGTGGAGTTCAATATTCCAACCGGCGTCCCACGCCTGTATGAACTTTCTGACACCCTCGCCGTGAAGTCAGTTGGATACATGGGTGACCAGGAAGCAATCGCAGCAGCCGCGGAAGCAGTGGCAAAACAGGCATCTGGCAAACCCTGACCAGCCTTTGCTCGCTCTCAACTGCGGACTAGCGTAAGTTCCGCATGAATACGACAAACCCAACTTCCGAGACCGCCGCACCAAAGCGAAAAGGCCTCAAGCCATATCAACTGTCCATTGCTCTTGGTATCGGCATCGGTACGTTTGCCATGCTTTCGGGAATCCTCCCGCACATTGTGCACTGGCACAACGATGACCCAATTTCTCGCAAAGTGTTTGATGGAATTCCTGGTTTCATCCAAATTGCGTTTTACACCATCATCCCTGCGCTTTTGGTATTTGGTTCATTTCAGTTTGCTGACCGCATTCGCAACTGGGAACGTGGCGCACCTGATCGTCGCAAAACCACAAAGAAGAATTTCAAGCAGCGCTTAGCTGACTACCGTGCCGGCGTTTACATGCGCACGCTGCTTCGCGATAGTGCCGCTGGACTCATGCACTCCATGATTTATTTCGGCTTCTTGGTGCTCCTTGGAGTAACCACCGTGCTCGAAATTGATCACCAGGTTCCACCAGCCCTCAAGTTTTTGCATGGTGACGTGTACCGCGCATATGCAGCAGTAGGTGACATTGCTGGAATTGTGTTTACCGTTGGTGTGATCTGGGCGATCATCCGTCGTTACGTACAACGCCCGTATCGCATTCGCATCAAGTCCAAGCCTGAGCACGCGATTGGTCTTGGTGTGTTGCTGGCAATTGGCATCACCGGCTTTACCACAGAAATGTTCCGCATTGCCGAGTCACAGGCTGCAGGCGTAAACATGGACCACGAAAAATGGAGTGTGCTGGGTTATCCATTAGCGCAACTTGTTAATGACTGGTCGGTGTCAACGCTTGACACCACACACCAAGTGATGTGGGTTGCACACGTTTTGGCCTTTATTGCTTTCCTGATCATCTTGCCAATCACCATGTTGCGCCACATGTTCACCTCGCCGTTGAACATGTACTTGAAGGATCGCGAACGTCCAAAGGGCGCGATGAAGGCCATGCCTAACCTCACCGAAACATCGCTTGAAACGTTTGGTGCACATGTTGTTGAAGACTTCACCTGGAAGCAACTGCTTGACCTTGATGCCTGCACCATGTGCGGCCGCTGCACCAGCGTGTGCCCTGCACATGCAACAGGCAAGCCACTTGACCCGCGCGAAATTGTGTTGAAGAGCGGTGAAGTAATGGCTGCAACCGCATCACATGCTCGCGGCGGAAAAGTAACGCCACCGCTCAGCGTTGACAGCGAAATCACTATTTCTGCAAACTCGCTGTTCGAACGCATCACCAGCGAAGAAATTTGGGCGTGCACTTCATGCAAGGCATGCGACGAAATTTGTCCAGTAAACATTGAAATTTTGGACAAGATTTTGGACATGCGCCGTTACCTCTCGCTCATGGAAAGTGATTTCCCTGCAGAACTCGGTAACGCATACCGCGCAATGGAAAACCAGGGCAACCCATGGGGCATGAGTCAAAGCGATCGCGGCGAATGGGCAAAAGACCTTGACGTCACCGTGCTCGACCCAGGCGCTGCATTCAACCACGAGTACCTGTACTGGGTTGGTTGCGCAGGAAGCTTCGATGACAAGAACAAGAAGGTCACCCAATCAATGGCCAAGTTGCTGAAGCGCGCAGGCATTGACGTGGCAATTCTTGGTCCGAGCGAAATGTGCACCGGCGACAGTGCTCGTCGAAGTGGCAACGAATACCTCTTCCAAATGTTGGCTATGCCAAACATTGAAATGCTGAACGGCATGGGCGTGCGCAAGATCATTACGCAGTGCCCACACTGCTTCAACACACTTGCCAACGAGTACCCGCAGTTTGGTGGAACGTACGAAGTGATTCACCACTCGCAGTTGCTTGAACACCTCATCGATTCAGGCAAGCTTGACATCAGTGACGCAACGCTTGAAGAGCGCATCACCTATCACGACTCGTGTTACCTCGGTCGTCACAACGACGTCTATATGGCACCTCGCAATGTCGTTGCATCCATTAAGGGTGTTGACGTTGTTGAAATGCCGCGCAACGGCACGAAGGGTATGTGCTGTGGTGCAGGTGGAGCTCGCATGTGGATGGAAGAAACCATCGGAACAAAGGTGAACGACGAACGCGCTGCTGAGGCAATCTCAACCGGTGCTTCACGCGTCGCAACCGCATGTCCGTTCTGTTACATCATGTTGGATGACGGCGTGAAGGGTGCTGGCAAGGAAGAGAACGAAGTGAAGGTTGCCGACATTTCGATTCACTTGCTTGA
>JBEAOI010000177.1:0-2923 GCA_041165005.1 Actinomycetota bacterium | reverse complement strand
GGATTTGCAGGGTCTGGAGTTCCGTCTTCAAGCTTCACAATTCCGGCCTCAACTCGGCGACGCATGGCGAGTTGAGTTTCGAGAGCCTGTTCAGCAAACTGCTGCATCTCCATATCAACGGACAACACAATGTCGTTTCCAACAATGGGTTCTACTCGTTCTTCAAGGCGCAAAAGTTTTCCTTGCGCATTCACCTCGTATCGCACATATCCAGGCGTGCCACGCAAAATAGTTTCGTACGACTGCTCTACTCCATAGCCGCCAACCCGCTCATTCGGGTCATAACCAATCGACTTGTAGTACGCAAGATTTTTTTCCAAAATTGCGCCCATGTAGCCAATGACATGGCTACCAATTGCCCCGTAGGGGTAGTTGCGTTTCCAATCTTCCCGAATGTAAATGCCTGGATAGTCCTCAGATCGTTCGACCAAAAACTGAGCTGTCTCTTCTGAAATATCTTCTTTAAGCGGAAGTGCTTCAAGCGGACCAAATCGTTTGTCTTCGTAGCGCTTAAACAAACCTTCAACCGAAATCTGCAACGGTCCCGATAACCGTTGGAACATCAACAAACGATCTTCAGGGTCGCGAATAACTTCTCGGTCGATCGTTGCCGTTAGGACGCGCTTGTTATCGGCAACCACACGACCTTTTGCATCAAAAATTCTTCCCCGCTCTGGGTACAAGCGAATGGTTCTCGTACGCACAGATAGGACAATCTCTTCATCCTTCTCAGCCTTCACCGCTTGCAAGAACCACATTCGAACCGTCAAGGTCCCCATCAGAACCAAGGCCACAATGCCGAGTGAAAGCAAACGTCGCGTCTGATTGTTTTGTGGCATCGCTATCGCTACCCAACCAAAGTTTCTTTAAGCGTCCAACGGACAACCGGCAAAAGCAATGGAGCGAGAACCAGGTTGATAATCGCCACGACCGCAGCCACAACAAAGATCCGCCATTGCACCCACCCGCCAAGACCGACAAGTGCTTGGGCAATCGGAAACAGAATCTCGCCAACTGCACTAGCCACGGCTACAGCAATGGCTTTGTTCCACCAACTTGAATCACGAACAAAATAGGGAAATGCACCGGCAACGAATGCAGTTGCACCAAGCACGAGCGAAGCCAATCCAAGTGGTGTTGTCAGCACGCAGTCATACATCAAACCAATGATCAGTCCGGCCACGGCGCCTATTTCTGCGCCATAAACCACACCCGCGCATGCAGCAAACAGCACCATTACTTGTGCCATCACCCCAAACGGCCGCATGTCATTGAACAGCGTGGTCTGAAATCCCATTAACACCGATGCAACAAGAACCAATCGTGTCCATCGCGACGAGATGAATCGAATAAACCGAATGCTCACGGTTTCACCTGCTCGGTGATTGGTTGATACAGCAAAATGCGAACAAACGAAAGGTTCGCCAAGTCTGCAACAAGATTGATTTCCAAAATTGGCCCTGAAGTGCCAAGTCTGTCAGTCACTTTTGAGACTGTTCCGACAACAATGTCTGGTGGAGCGAGACTCAACGAACCACCAGAAGTCACAATCGGTGCACCCGGAAGAATGGTTCCGAAGCGTTGTGCACTATCGATAAATCGCACGATAGGAACCCGCGATGGTCCGCGACCTTCAAGAATTCCCGTTTCACGAATTGGCAATGCTCCATTGTTTGGAACCGTCAAAGTCGGAGTGAGCGATGGGACGCTTACCGGCACATTGATCGTCGTCAGAGGCAATGTTGTGGTGCCGGGTGTAAACCCAGGAATGTTTGAAGTGGGCTGCGGTTTCGGAATTGTTGTGGTTGTGGTGGTCGTGCTCGACGTTGTTGCTGATGCTTCAGGGTCATTAATCGGAGACGCCGCTTCCGGATTATTAATCACCTTTACCGACAGCGCATACTCAGGATCGGTAATCAACATGACAATGGATCGTCTTGGGAACACTTTGGTGATTTTCCCAACAAGACCAGCAGCGTTCATTACTGGCATTCCCACTTTTACGCCGCTGTCACTGCCCTGATTAATTTCGACATTTTGCGAAAAGTTAGAAGGTGAATCACCAATGACCTGCGCACTGACAGAGTTAATTCCGGCAAGCGTTGGCAATCCGTTAAGCGCCAATAACTCCTGCGACAAACGAACAGATGCTGCTGCTGCTACTGCTGCTCCTTCTTGCTGAGCGATCTTTTCGCGGAGCAAATCATTTTCTTGCGTTACCGCGTTGTAGTGAGTAATTCCGTGCCATGCATTGCTGACAGGTCGCGTAATCACTCGAGCTACGCCTTCAATTGGCCGAAAGAACACACCAAATGTTCCGCGCAATACCGAGGTTGATGCACTTCCCTGCAAATCGAGAGTGATGAGAATGATGGAGGTCAGCGAAAGTAGTGCGATTGCTCGTTTTCGTTTTGCTGAAATCGCGGACACAATCGTGTACCTATGCGACCTAGTCGAAGGAGGTCTGTGTTGTCAGACCCTTCATCGCTTCAATGTTGTCTAATGTCAATCCGCAACCCAGCACCACCGAATACAGCGGCTCTGGTGCCAAATATGCATGGATTCCAGTTTCATAGGTGACACGCTCGCACAATCCGGCCAGCAATGCCCCACCGCCAGACAACACCAAGCCATGACCAATAATGTCGGCAGCAAGTTCTGGAGGCGTACGCTCAAGCGTTGTCTTAATTGCAGCAACGATCGCTCCAACTGATTCATCTAGTGCAGCACGAACGTCTTCGCTTGTAATCACCTGCGTGCGTGGTAAGCCTGTGGTCACATCGCGACCGCCAACATCGGCAGTGAGCTCTTCAGCCAAAGGCCATGCAGAACCAAGTTGCAATTTCACTTCTTCGGCAGTGTTCTCGCCAATTTCTAATGAGAACTCTTTGCGAAACATAGAAACAATTGCATCATTCAATTC
>JBEAOI010000176.1:0-3564 GCA_041165005.1 Actinomycetota bacterium | reverse complement strand
TTTCAACACTTCGCCGCCAGCAAATACGCGACCTGCGCCACCTTGTCCTGCAGCACCGTGGCAACCTGCACAACTTCCATACACGGCCGCACCAATAGCCATAGGACCTTCAATTTCTTTTTCCTGTGGCTTCAATGCAATTAAGTACAGAAATGCCCACAGTGGGAGAAGGCTGAGTGTTGCCATTGCCCAGAACGGGATTTTTTTGCGCGTCTTGGCGGCAACTACAAAACTTGGGTCGGGCTTAGGCGCAGGTGCCGAGGCAACAACGGGGGCAGCAGGCTTTGCAACGGCAGGGGCAGACGACGTTGTGGCAGGTACCGATGTTCCTGAGTCTGAACTTGCACCGCCCGAAGCAGCTTCCCGTCGTTCCTTTGAACGCTTGAGTAGGTGTTCGGGTATTTCAGTCACAGTGTTCCTCGTATACGTTGTTTGCCGACGAGGGCGAAGCCCTCGCCAATGATCTTTCCCTACTCTAAATCACGGAACAGGGACTAGATAAACACTAGGGACTGACAGCCTGAATTAGGAAATTCCAGTCTGATTGCACGCCCGAAAACTGGTGCTCAACGTCACAGGATCGCACGATTGCACAACCTCGCTCTTTTCACCTATTTGAGGATTGCCCGACTAGTCTCGTTACAGATTTCACGAGGAAAGGCACTCCTGCAAACCATGCTGGCAATAGACATTCTTCGATGGCCGGGAATGAACCAAGCGTTCATCTTCTCACTTGCCCTCACACTTGCGATGACGTATGGCGTGTATTGGGTAGGTAAGCGCCGACCAGTTGACCGCAAAGCAACATGGGGAGAGACCATGTTTGGTGCTGTCTATGTTTTTGCCGCATTGTTTATTGCATTTGGTGTGGTTCCTCACCAATTCATCGACCATGCAGACAAGAACCTCGGATGGCGCAAAGACAAATTGATTTTTGGGCCCTTTGATGTGTTAAAGCCGAAGGCATTTGGCGGACAATTTCCGTTTACCCTGAGCTATGAAGCCATTCGCGACACCATTGTGGTGCTGATCCATGTGGTGTTGATGACCCTCATGGTGAAGATGTTCAACTGGTGGCAGAAGCGCGGTGAGACGAAGCCGAAGGCAATTGCTACTTCAAGCTATGGCCGACCATTGGTGCGTAAGGGCTAATCGACATGACAAAGACCGACGCCAACCCGCCGATGCCCTTGTGGTCGGACGAGTATCAACTCGTAGAAGTAGATGCTGACTATCTTGCAAAGGCTGTAAAGCCGAAGCAGTTCATTCATATTGATCAAAGCGAATGCATTATGTGTGAAGGCTGCGTGGATATTTGTCCATGGAAGTGCATTCACATGGTGAACCCCGATGCAATTGCGGAAGCACAGGGCACAGAAATGCCAGGTTCAGACCCAAGCGACAATGTGTTGTTCATAATTGACGACGATGTGTGCACTCGATGCGCCTTGTGTGTCGATCGTTGCCCAACCGGTGTCATCATTCTTGGAAAAGTTGGAGCACCTGCTGCAACTGGCGACTCACATACACGTACACCAAACCACGGCTACGCATACGGCATGCGGTTGTAAAAGTTTCAGGACACGGAGAAACATATGGCAAGCACGATTGAAGAAAAGCCTCGCCTCACACTAAAAGAGCGAGCAGCGAAGTTGGGTGAAACACTGCAGGGAAGCCAGGCGTGGAATTCAATTTTCCGTCCCGGTTCAATTTTCCGCAAGGGATACACCGACTCACCACGTAACCGTTCGTACGTAATCATGAACTCGGTGCTCTACCACTTGCACCCAGTAAAGGTAAAGCGTCACGCAGTGAAGGTCAGTTACACACTGTGTCTTGGCGGACTCAGCTTCTTTTTGTTCATTTTGCTCACAGTTACTGGCATTTTCTTGATGTTCTTCTACCGTCCAACGGCAGCAAATGCTTGGCAAGACATTCAGTCTTTGCAGACATCGGTGACGTTCGGATTGATGGTTCGAAACATGCATCGATGGGGCGCTCACCTCATGGTGCTCAGCGTGTTCTTGCACATGGCACGCGTGTTTTACCACGGTGCATATAAAGCGCCTCGTGAATTCAACTGGGTGGTCGGAGTTATTCTCCTCACACTCACACTGTTGCTTTCATTTACTGGATACCTCTTGCCGTGGGACCAACTCGCGCTCTGGGCGGTTGCGGTGGGTACCAACATGATGGGTTACTCGCCAGTCATTGGTTCTCAAGTTCGATTCGTGTTGCTTGGTGGTGTAGAAATTGGCGCAGAGACTCTGTTGCGTTGGTACGTGTTACACGTGTTGCTCTTCCCGTTTGTCACCGTAATCTTCTTGGCCATTCACTTCTGGCGAGTGCGCAAAGACGGTGGAATCTCGGGCCCACTGTGATGAATTCATATATTGAAAGGATGATCAGCAATGACTGAAATTCCAGAACACCTCCTCAAGCGTGCACAAGCTGCACGTGAAAAGGCTGCAGCAGAAGCCGGCGCCTCGTCTGAAGGCGAAGCATCAACAGGTGACTCACGTATTCCTGCTCACCTCCTTGAACGCAGCAAGGCAGCAAAAGCTGGTGGCTCAGTTGCTGTAGCAGAAAAACCAAGTGGTGCGGTAGTAACTGCTCCTGCAGAGGGCGGCGTTCCGATGGCTGCTGGTCCTGGTGGACATACGCAGCGTTTGCTTACCGTCGTTAAGTCGGGATCAATTCAAGACGTTAAGTCTGAGCCAGTAGACAAAGTACACACGTGGCCGCACTTGCTGGCAGTGGAGTTCGTTGCGTCACTTGCCTGCACAGCTTTCTTGTTTTTGTTCTCATGGGTGGTGAATGCTCCGTTGTTGCAAGCGGCAAACTTCAACCAAACACCTAACCCTTCGAAAGCACCGTGGTACTTCCTTGGTCTTCAAGAATTGCTCACCATGTTCCACCCAATGATTGCGGGTGTAACGCTTCCAACAGTTGGTCTTGTTGCGTTGATGTTTGCTCCATTCTTGGACAAAACAGTTTCAAACAAGCCAGAAGATCGCAAGTTCATGACCAGCATGTTCACGATCTTCTTGATGTTCTGGGCCGTACTCGTAATCGTGAGTTCGTTCTTCCGTGGACCTGGTTACAACTTCACGTTCCCATGGCGTGACGGAATCTTCTTCGAGCTCTAAAGCGAGACGTATATATATATGACAACAATTCAAATCATCACCATCGCAATCGCGGTTCTTATTGTTGCTGGGGTTGGCGTTGTGCTGACCTCGTCGCGTGCCTCGGGTGTTCGTGGAACAGGAACACTTGCGCGCGAAACTCGCAAGAAGGATCGTGGAGCTGTAGATCCAGAGCAACTCACCGGTCGTCAATTTGAGGCCGTCGTACGCAAGCAGAATTCTGCGATAGTTGCTGCGCCTAAGGCTGAAATTGAACCATGGGTTGCGCCGGATGAAGAAGCACTCGGCGTAACGCGTCGAAAATTCTTTAATCGCGCAATCATCACGCTTTTCAGTGCAAGCCTTGGCGGTTTCGGTGCATCCCTGATCGGATTTCTTTGGACAAGTTCCTCTGGTGGTTTCGGTTCGAAGATCA
>JBEAOI010000175.1:0-7211 GCA_041165005.1 Actinomycetota bacterium | reverse complement strand
CTTCCTTTGTGTCTTCAGACTTCAACACTGCGCCGAACTCCGCGTTCGTCATTTCGATGAGCTTGGCATCTGACTCGTACGCCGAAGCCAACACAATTTTGCGTGAGGCCCAAACGGCGAGAGGAGCTGAAGCAGCAATCTTGTTTGCAAGCTCAATTGCCGCCTCAACTGCTTTACCTGGCTCTACCAGCCGATTTACTAGACCAAGTTCATACGCACGCTGCGCCGAAAGCGGATCACCTGTAAGGATGACCTCCATTGCCACATTCTGGCCAATGGCGCGAGGAAGACGGAACAAACCACCTGCACCCGCAATGAGATTGCGTTTTACCTCGGCGAGACCAAATGCTGAACGAGTAGTTGCAATTAGCATGTCTGCAGCAAGCACGATTTCGCAACCACCAGCGGTTGCCAACCCGTCAACCGCAACAATGATTGGCTTCTTGCGATCGCGGTAAACGAAACCAGCAAAGCCACCACGCTCGGTGAACAGATTGTTCTCACCAGAGTTGAGTGCCTTCAGGTCTGCACCAGCGCAAAACACAGGTCGTTCTTGACCTTCTGTGTTTGCTTGAAGAATTCCTACCCAGACTTCGGGATCATTTTCTAATTGGTCGAGAGCTGACTCAAACGCCTGAGCAACAGCGCCGTTCACGGCATTACGTGCTTCTGGACGGTTCAGAGTAATGAAACCGATTTGACCTTGCTTTTCAAAAGTTACGACATCAGACATAGATCAAGACTATGTCGGTTGGTGTCCTATTCGGAAGTTGAAGGTGCTTCTGGTACTACCGGTGCAGCTGGAGTTGCTGGAGCCGCAGCAGACTGTGGGCTCTTTGCTGGTGCTGGCTTGCCCTTTGGTCGCACTGGACGTGTAGGGCGCAACGGGCGAGGGCTGTTTGCTCCTGGCGCAACCGTGACTCCAAACGTCGCAGCAATCTGTGGAACAAGGGGAGCCACACGCTTCACTGTTGCCAACATTGCCTCATTTGGGTTTGGTGGAACGGCTGCAAGTTTGACTTGACCACGCACCGGAGAGAAAGCAATTGCTTCAAGCAGTGCACAAAAACGATCAGGTGCTGTTTCTGATGACAAGGAAGATGAGGCAGCCGCGGCCAACTGCGCACCGAGATCTGCAGGGAAAGGTTGACCAGCCTTAGGTGGCTCACTCGAGATTTTCAATGCACGAATCACTCGTGGTGCAGCAAGTGCCGACTTGATGTCTTCAAGCCAACGGGTTTGTTCGACTTCTTGACGAGTCTTCAAAGCGGCTTTCAACTCAGTTGCGAGCGCTCGTGTGGACTCATCGCGAACGACCATTGGATCATCTGCGCCAACAACAACTTGACGAAGATCGCGCAAGTCGAGAAGTTCGATTTCTGCTTTTGCTGCTTCTGCTTTGTCGAGCCATTCTGCAACGCGCAATTTAGGAAGCAACTCTTGCGCCATTGAAATGAGACCGTCTGCAGGCACGAGTGGCTTGCCTTCTTTCTTCAATTGCTCATTCTGCTCTTTAACTGCATCGCGAACAGCCTTGATGCCGCCGGTAAGCGCACGCTCTGCAACTCCACGTTGCTCAACTGGCAAAGTATCAAGAACAGCAGCACGGTGAACACGCTTTGGCTTCAAACGTTTTGCAGCTGGACGCTTTGGAAGTTCTGGTGGGGCAGTGAATGATGGACGGCGTGGACGACGGTCGCCAGACTTTTCGCCTTCAGCACCTTCGCGCGGTGGACGCCTATCACCATCGCGACGTGGCTTGCGATCGCCGTCGCGCTTTGGTTTACGGTCTTTGCTCTTGTCGGCAAGCTTTTGAGTTACAGGTTGGAACTCTTTTTCAGATCCAATGATTTGCAACAGGTTCCCACGAACCGATTTTTCTTTTGTCTTCACCAACGAAAGAATTTCTACGCCATCAAGATCGAACTCGGCTTCAACTTTTATGGTGTCGCCAGTCTTCGCACCGGCATCAAGAATTGAACCATTGAGTGTTCCCTTTGGGGTCTTGGCGCCAGCTGCACGCCACGTCCACGTTCCATCTCCACGGTTACTGGTCAATTCGATATCAATGCGCTTAGACATGGGGCTCTACGGTACCTGCGAAAAGTGAGTTTCCCCAATACGCACGCCATATTCGTGCGCACTACGGTAGGCGAATGGCGATTTATGCACTTGGCGACCAAGTTCCGAACATTCATGAAACTGCATTCGTTCACCCCGATGCGGTGATTATCGGTTCGGTCGAAATTGGTGCCGAATCAACGATCTGGCCAGGTGCCGTACTTCGCGGCGATGACGGGTTCATCAAGATCGGTGCACGAACCAGCATTCAGGACAACACCGTCATTCACACCACGCCACAAGACCCAACCATTGTTGGTGACGATTGCGTCATTGGCCACATCGTGCACCTCGAGTGCTGCATCATCGAAAATGGTGCACAGGTATCCTCGGGTGCGGTTGTGTTGCATCGGGTTCGGGTGGGCACAGGGGCCATCGTTGCCGCAAACGCTGTCGTGTTGAACGATCAAGTTGTGCCGCCAGGAGCACTTGCTGTTGGAGCGCCGGCCATTATCAAAGAAGGTCGTGCGCGCTCGTCAGATATCGAATTTGGCGCAAAGGTGTACGTCGAAAAAGGCAAGTGGTTCAAAAAGTCAATGCGCAAGATTTCCGATTAATTGCTAGTCAAGTACAGCAAGTAACGGAGAAGCATCGAAGTCACTCAGCATTGGCAAATAGATGCGTGTTGCATCTTTTCTGAACTTCACGCTGATGTCTTCTCGGAAAAACTTTGCGCCTTCGCGGATGACGTAATTAAGAATGAAGAATCGGTACGCCCATGGCAGAAACAACAGTTCTCGTTTATCTAGTGGGAACACCTCGTGATATTGACGCAGAAACTTTAGGAAGCGTGGTTCCAGCAGCGTGTGTGGGGAATAGGTAAACGATGTTCGGTCTCCAGTTTCAGAAGAAACGCGAGAGAAGAAATAGAAATCCAGCATTCGAGTATCAATGCGAAACCAGTCGTAATCCCATCTGCTGAACAATTGAAACTGAGAAGCCTGATGTTTGACGGAAAAGTTGCCAAGGTTCCAATCAACAAGAACGGGAATTTTGTCCCATTCATCAAACCGAATGTGTTCCAGATGCAGAAGAAACTCGTGTGATGACCGTTTAGCGATTTCTATATCGTCATGACGTAATCCAAAATGTTCAGCTGCGAACTCGTGCGAGAGTTGATCGAGGAGATGGATCGCATCTCCTTTTACCGAGTTTGAGGTTGGAGGCAGACTGCCAGCGATCTGAGAGCATTCGCGATGGAATGCGGCAATCTCTCTCGCCAAGTTTTCAATTTGATCGTCAGTCAATATTGGCGGAAGTTGCGTTGCTCGTTCCACGTCTGTGTAAAAGGCAACCCAGTACGTTCCGTCGTACCACGTGTAGGCATGTCCATTGCGTGGTAATACTTCAGCTAGAAAACCTTCCCAACGCGTACCGCGCAACAGTTGTGCACTGGTAAACAACCGATCGTGATCCTCTGCAAAGAGAAAATAAGAGCCGTAGGAAGATATCTTCGCAACGATGTGCGATGAGTCATCAAACACCACACGGAATACGCGATTAGTTGAAACGTGTGCACTGACCTCAACCAGATGATCAATGGTTCGTGTCGCGTCGTACTCTGACCATGCAGTGGCCACGAGCTTCTCCGCTAGTTCACGCGACGGAAATGCGGTCACACAGCACCCGAACGGACTTGGCCAAGGGGAGTGTGGTTAGCGATGTGAAACGGCGCGAACGCCAATTGGCGCGATGAGTCGATAACCGGCTGCATGCCGTTCTTCTTCAGACTCTCCACCCCAAAAACCATACTCATGATTCTCACGTGCATAGGTTCGACATGTTTCAAGAACAGCGCACTGCATGCACACCGTACGTGCCATTGCTTCGCGACGTTCGCGCGCTTGAGGACGCTCTGCGATTGGTGGGAAGAACACTTCGGTCAGTCCGCGGCATTCAGCAACGTCCATCCACTCATCATCGGTCTGCACCCGCTTTGATGTGAACTCCAGTGATGCCATGATGCCCCCGCAACGTTGAACAACCCTGCCGTGACTCTAGGGGATAACTAACCAATCAGTCAATTAGACGAAAAAGCTGGCATCTAGGCCAGGAGAGCGCGCACACCAGCGACAAAAGCGTCAATTTCTGGTTCGGTTACGTCCCAGGCCGTCATCCACCGAACCTGGTCTATGGAAGTGTCCCAGTCATAGAAATGAGCCCATTCCTGCAACTGTTTGCGAGGTGCTGTAGCGATGATGGGAAACATGCTGTTCGCTGCAGGAGCAGAAGCGAGTTGCAGCGATGCGATGTCTTTGGTTTTGTCGAACAACATGCGAGCAGATTTATTGGCCTGACCACCCAAGGCGATAAACAGATCATCTCGCAACATCGCTTCGTATTGCGCTGATATGAATCGCATCTTGGAATGCAGTTGCGTCACCTGCTTGCGAACATACACCGAACGTTTGGCAAAATCGGGATTGAAGAACACCACCGCTTCACCAAATATTCCACCGGCTTTTGTGCAACCAAATGTCATTGCATCGATACCTGCATCACGCGTAAATGCACGCAGTGTCTCACGCGTACCGCCGAGTGCAGCCGTTGCGTTGGCAATTCGTGCGCCATCGAGGTACACAAACATTCCCATGCTGTGAGCAGCTTCACTCAACGAGCGAATCTCATCAATTGAGTACAGCGCACCCAACTCCGTCACTTGGGTGATGGCAACGATGCCAGGTTGGGGAGCATGTTGATTGCCAAACATTGATTTCGCAGATTCAAGATCTTGCGGACGAAGCTTGGCGTCAATGGTTGGAACCGTGATGAGCTTGGTCCCCAAAGCACGTTCAGGTGCACCGGTTTCATCAACGTTGATATGTGATTGAGCGGCACACACAATTGCGTCTGCAGGACGCAACATGCTGGCGAGAGCAAACACATTCGCACCAGTGCCGCCATAAGCAAACTGAGTAACTACATCGTGGTCAAACAATTCCTTGAAAGCTTGTTCAGTGCGCACCGTAATTGGGTCGGCGCCATAAGCAGGGACGTGGCCAGCATTTGCCTGCGCAATCGCATCGAGAACCAGTGGGTGAGCGCCAGCAACGTTGTCACTTGCAAATGATGACTTCGGTGGCGTGGGCAGTTTTGTCACAGATCCAGTATGGGGTGCCATCCACACATTGAAATCAGTCTTGGCTTATCTTTTCGTCATGACTAAATCACACGTTCCCGCTGGAGGCAGACCTGGCGAACTAGGGAGCACTCGCACGGAGCGCCCGGTTGCAACTGTGGCGAAATGTGTTTGGTGCAGAACTCCGTTGCCGGTGCAAACCGGATCTGGGCGACCACGCAGGTTCTGTACTCAAGCCTGCAAGCAATGGGACTGGGTGGCCCGTCAGCGAGCCTCTGAGCTGGCTTTAAGCGAAGACGAGTTGGTGGTAACACGCAGCGAACTTGATGCGTTACGCGATCAAATCTTCATCTTGAAATGTGCAATTGATGACGTTGAACAAGATCTGGATCCGTCCATCGATCCAACGACACGCGACTTCAAAGCTGCGTTGACGTGGTTGTTAGACGCTGCAAAACCCCTTGTGACAGACTCAATTACTGGGGTTTCCCAGCCTGGTTGATTGTGGGGTTTAGCCCATAATCATAGTTATGTAAAGTTAGGACTGAACATGAAAACACTGCCAGTAAAGGGAATCCCTGCCCTGCAGGTTTTTGATGACCTCGAATCTCTGCGCAAACACGATGTTGATTGGCGCAATGGACGCGTGTTTAGCTTGGCGTACTACGCAGGTCCTGAAGCGATCGCCGTAGCCGAAGATGCGTACCGTCGGTTTAGTGGCGAAAACGCATTGAGCACTGATGCGTTCCCAAGTCTGCGGATCATGCAGTCTGACGTTTTGTCCATGGTTGGCCCATGGCTTGGCGCCGACAAGGATTCAGCCGGGTTTATGACCTCAGGTGGCACAGAAAGCATTCTGATGGTCGTTAAAGCGGCCCGCGACCAGTTTGCGGCGACCAATGGAGTGACCAACCCGAATATCGTTCTGCCCACATCTGCTCACGCTGCTTTTGAGAAGGCATGCCATTATTTCGGCGTCGAATCCCGACGTAGTGCCGTTTGTGCGGACTGGCGGGCCGATATCGAAGCTATGGAACGGCTCATCGACAACAACACCATTTTGCTGGTTGCTTCTGCCCCGCAGTATCCCCAAGGTGTGATTGACGATGTCACCAGCATTGGTGCACTCGCCATGAAACACGGCGTGAACTGCCATGTTGACGCATGCATGGGCGGCGTAACGCTCGCCTACTTGGAGAAACTCGGTCATGCAATACAGCCCTGGAACTTGCGTGTTCCTGGTGTGACTTCTATTTCTGTTGACTTGCACAAATATGGATACACCTCTAAAGGTGCATCCGTTGTGATGTACCGCAATAAACAGTTGCGCTCGCATCAAGGTTTCTTTACCGACAACTGGCTTGGCGGAATGTATGCATCCTCTGGTGTATTAGGCACCAAATCTGGTGGCGCAATTGCGAGTGCTTGGGCGGTGCTGTGCCATCTCGGAGATGACGGATACACAAAGTTGACCGAACACGCTCGACAGGCAACAGAAAAACTTGCCAATCACATCACCAGTCACGACCATCTTGTTCTGCGTGGATATCCGGATTCCACGCTCATCAGTTTTGGTGCAACTGATCCGACAGCGCTCAATGTATTCGCAGTTGCAGATGATTTGCGAGGTCGAGGTTGGTATATCGATCGGCAAACTCCACCAGATTCGCTTCACTGCACGGTTAGCGCAGTTCATCGCAACACCATGGACGCATTCATCGCCGATCTGGATGCCAGCGTCAAGACTGTATTGAACACTCGCCTGTCAGGCGATGTTGGCGCTTACGGCAACCTAGAGTGAAGCCATGAGCAGCAACGAGTCGAACAACCAAAACAACGGAGCGTTTGGCCAGCAACAAGTTAATGATCTTTTCGCGCTGCTCTCTGATTTCAATCCAGTGACCACAGGCGCCAAGGCCGTTGACCAAGCGAAGCGAACGGTCGAATCTCTGATCTCTGCAATGGAGTTGTTTGTTCAATCCATGGACAACATGAATCAAGTTGCGTCGCG
>JBEAOI010000174.1:0-9485 GCA_041165005.1 Actinomycetota bacterium | reverse complement strand
CGACCGCAAAGAATTGCAACTCGCAGACTTAATTCAAGAAGGCAACATCGGCTTGATGCACGCCGCAGACAAGTACGACTTTGAAAAAGGCTTTAAGTTTTCAACGTACGCAACATGGTGGATTCGCCAAGCAATGACGCGTGCGATGGCAGACCAGGGTCGCAACATTCGCATCCCTGGTCACATGATGGAAATTGTCAATCGTGTGCATCGCGTGGAGCGCGAGTTGGCTACCGAACTCGAACGTGACCCTCTGCCAGAAGAAGTTGCACTTCGCTGTGGACTCACGGTTGACAAGTTGCTTGAAGTGATGCAAATTGCTCTCACCACAACGAGCCTTGACGCTCCGGTGGGAAGCGACACGGATGACTTAACGGTGGGCGACACCATCGCAAGTCAAAACGAGAACAACGATCCGCAGGAAGTTACGGAAAAGGCGTTGCTCAGCGAAGCAGTGGAGCGCACATTGAGTGACTTGCCGCCGCGCGATCAAGAGATTGTTGCCATGCGATTTGGCATTGGCAAATACGTTGGCCAGGTGCACACGTTGGAAGAAGTTGCCAAGATTCAGAAGGTAACGCGCGAGCGCGTTCGCCAAATTGAGCAGAAAACCCTTGCACGACTGCGTCATCCGCACAACAGCGCCAACCTGCGCGCATTTATGGATGACAACTAGCCTGTAGGCATGAGTAACGCTCCAGGTACCGCGCGGCGCAAAGCTTCGGACTGGAAAGTGGTCACGGTGACCAAAGATGGTCGGGGAAGCAGTAAGCCCGATTACCTTGTGACCGAAGAGCCCATGGAGATTCGGGCAGAAGGCCCCGGCCAAGAGCCTGAGCAGATTTCAGTCACCATGCGCACTCCCGGTAACGATTTCGAGCTCGCTGTGGGCTTTCTCTTCACTGAGGGCATGGTGCAGCGGCCAGACGATGTGCGCACCGTGAAGTATTGCGAACTGGTGGAGGGCGAAGAACAGAAGTACAACATCGTCACGGTGGCTTTGTCACGCGGGTTTGACATGGCGTTGGCTCGACGCGCAATGGTGACGTCATCGAGTTGTGGCATTTGCGGAACTGAATCCATTGATCAACTGTTGCAAGCAACCACGCCAGTCGATCGCGAGAGTGGTCCGGTAATTACGGCAGAAACGCTGATGGTCATTTCCGATGCCGTACGCAAGTCTCAGCCAACGTTTGATCGCACTGGTGGCTTGCATGCCGCCGCGCTGTTTGATTCCAACGGAACCATTTCACTTGTTCGTGAAGACATTGGTCGCCACAACGCAGTAGACAAAGTCATTGGCGCAAGCGTCATGGCAAAGACGGTTCCGCTGACCAAACACGGATTGTTTTGCAGCGGTCGATTGTCGTTCGAGATTATTCAAAAAGCAGTGATGGCTCGCATCGCATTCATCGCTGCGGTAGGTGCGCCATCAAGTTTGGCAGTTGAAACTGCAGACGCTTTAGGAATAACGCTTGTTGGGTTTTTGCGCGATGGCAAAGCCAACGTGTACACCCACGAACACCGAATACAGATGTAACTAGCTAAACGTTGCTTGCGCGCTTGCGGTTTTGCGCAAGACATCTTCATTCAACGTGAATCCAAGTCCAGGTTTGTCGGACAAGTGAATCCAACCCTCGCCATCGGCTTCAATGGTCTCGGTCATGATGTAGTCACGACGCGCTGTTGACCACTCTGGCGGATCAAATGGGAATTCAATAAATGGAGCGCCAACTGTGCCAGCAGTGAGGTGCAGGTTAGCCATGACACCAATTCCGTTGCCCCACGTGTGCGGAGTGAAGATCTTTCCTGCAGCAGCAACTTCTTTTGCAAACTTGGCAAGACCAGTGATGCCTTGTGTGCACACGGCGTCTGGCTGGAATACATCGAAACAACCGCGTTGCAGCAACTCACGGAATTCATACGGCTCGCGAGTGAGTTCACCACCAGCAATGCGAATCTTCACACGCTTGCGCAATTCGGCCATACCTTCGTAGTCACCGCGGTGCAGTGGCTCTTCCATCCAGTACACACCGTGACTTTCGAGCACCAGTGCAACAGCAGTTGCGTGATCAATATTCCACGGAGTTGCAGTGTCCCATGGCATGCGCCAACCCTGATTGCAGTCGACCATCAATTCGATGCTGTCGCCCATGTCCTCGCGGATTGCCTTGATAATGGCGAGGTCGTCTTCAAGGTTTGGGCGTCCGAAGCGAATCTTTAGCGCAGGGAAACCGAGCTCGCGGGCTTGGCGCGCAACCTTGACCATGTCGGGAAGGCTGCGGTGAACACCAGAAGATGCGTAAGCACGGATCTTGTTGCTGAATCCGCCAATCATGCTCCACACGGGCTCGTTCTTGATTTTGCCAATCAAGTCCCACAGCGCCAAGTCGAGTGGCCATGGGCGTCCTGCATGAAACTCAATGTTGGACAACACTGCTGCGTGACGCTCAATATTCAGCGGGTCCTCGCCAATGAAATATCGCTGGTAGTCAGAGAATCCATACATGGAGTCGCCCGAACCAATACCGCAGTTACCTGCATCGTCGAATACTCGAACGATGGTGGCAGGGAATTGTGTGCGTGGGCGAGTGTCCCACGAAGCAGGAAACGGTGGATCAAGCGGCAACTGATGGTGCGTAATCTCGACTCGAGTAATCGTGGACATGCTGTGTTTCTTAACTATGCACGCATGCGTGAGCCGCTTGGATCCAAGACAGGCTCAAGTTGCAACGTTGCAGGGCGGAGTTTGCCAATGATTTCAATTTCGAAACCAGTGGTTCCTTCTGCCGCAAGTTCAGTTGGGATGTAACCCATTGCCAGTGAGACACCGGAGTAGTGGGCGTATCCACCTGAAGTAATCCAGCCAACAACGTTGCCGTTGTGCCACACCGGTTCGTCACCAATGACGTCTGCTGGACGCTCAGGGTCTACATCAACCTTGAACATGACGAGCTTGCGCTTTGGTCCGCCATTTTTCATTTCGGCTTCAACTGCAGCACGACCGATGAACTCGTGATCGAACTTCATCGCACGCTCCATGCCGGCTTCGAGTGGAGTGTAAATCGGGCGGTACTCGCGGTACCACGTGCCGAAGTTCTTCTCGAGACGCATAGTGATGAGTGCACGGAATCCGAACAAACGCATGTCGTATTCCTTGCCTGCTTCCATGATGAGGTCGAACAAGTAGCGCTGGTATTCCGGCGCAATCCACATTTCGTATCCCAAGTCACCGGTGTAGGTCATGCGTGACAACCAAATTGGCGCCATGCCGATGTTCACCTTGCGGAATGCCATGAACGGGAAGTCCTTGGTTGCAAGTGAAGTGTCGGTGAGCTTCTGTAGAAGGTCACGTGAACGTGGGCCTGCAACAGTGAGACCAACCATTGACAACGACAAGTTCTCGAAACGAATTGCGCTGTCCTTTGGCAGGTGAGCAATGAACCAACGTGGGTGATGCACTTCTGCGGCTTGTGAGCCGAACAAGAAGAACTCTTCTTCGCCAATTCGTGACACCGAGAATTCGCCAACGATCTTGCCTTCTGGGTTGAGCATCGCAGTAAGAACGGTGCGACCAATCTTTGGCAACGCGTTGGTAAACAAGCTGGTGAGCCATGCTGCTGAACCTGCGCCACTGACCTTGTACTTCGCGAAGTTTGATGCTTCCGAGAAGCCAACGCGTTCGCGAACGGCCTTTGATTCTTCGGCAACGTTGTTAAACGCGTTCGAACGGTAGAACGTGACGTCTTCCTTTGGCTCTTTGCCCTTGTCCTGGAACCACAGTGGGTGCTCAAGGCCGAAGCCCGCGCCCATCACTGCGTTGTGTTCAATCAAACGGTCATAGATAGGAGTGGTGAGCAACGGACGTGCTGCTGGAAGCTCTTCGTTCGGGAAGGTGATGCGGAAGCGACGTGAGTAGTTCTCGCGCACCTTCGTGTTGGTGTAGGCAAGCGTTGCGAAATCGCCGTAGCGAGCAACGTCCATACCCCAAATGTCTGCGCCCGGGTCGCCGTGCACCATCCAGTTAGCAAGCGACAAGCCAACGCCGCCACCCTGTGACAAGCCGGCCATAACTGCACATGCCGACCACATTCCTGGCATGCCCTTGATTGGGCCAACAAGTGGGTTGCCGTCTGGGCTGAAGGTGAATGGTCCGTTGACGAACTTCTTGATTCCTGCGCGACCAACAGCAGGGAAGTGAGCGAATCCACGCTCGAGTTCTGGAGCAATGCGCTCAAGGTCGTGTGGCAACAACTGGAACACGAAGTCCCATGGAGTGTCCTTTGCAGCCCACGGACGGTTGTCTTGTTCGTAGGTTCCAAGCAAGATGCTCTGACCTTCTTGACGAGCGTAAATTTCGCCGGCGAAGTCAATCATGTGTGGCAACTCTTTGCCATGCGTCTTGTTGTATTCAATGACTTCGTCCATTGGCTCGGTCATGAGGTAGTGGTGTTCCATTGCCAACACTGGCAATTCGAGTCCCACCATGCGGCCAACTTCGCGCGCCCACAGTCCACCAGCGTTCACCACGTGTTCGGTGTGGATCTCGCCCTTGTCGGTGTACACGGTCCATGTGCCGTCTTGACGCTGCTTAATGTCGTTCACCATGGTGTTGGTGTACACCTCTGCGCCGCGGTTACGCGCACAAATTGCGTATGCGTGTGTAACGCCGTATGGGTCAACTGAACCTTCGTCTTCGTCGTACAACGCACCTACGAAATACTTCTCTTCAAGAAGTGGGTTGAGTTCTTTTGCTTCCTTCATGGACAGCATTTCCATCTTCATGCCCAAGTAGCGACCGCGCGCCATTGCCATCTTCAACCAGTCAAGACGTTCTGGCGTGTCGGCAAGTTGCAAACCACCTGGCAAGTGAATGCCGCAGTTCTGGCCAGACTCGGCTTCAATTTCCTTGTACAAGTTGACCGTGTATTGCTGCAAGCGTGCAACGTTCGGGTCACCGTTCAGCGTGTGCATACCACCGGCTGCGTGCCATGTGGAACCAGCAGTGAGTTCTTTGCGCTCCACGAGCACAACATCGGACCAACCTGCTTTGGTGAGGTGATAGAGCACTGATGCTCCAACAACTCCACCGCCTACAACTACTACGCGTGCTGATGATTTCATAAGTGATGTCCTTCCGTATTGAACGTAAATCTGTTAATTAAAAATCGGTTGCCACGCCGCCCTCGGCGAGGCGACGCTGCTTGAACTCCAACAGTTCTTGATGAATTGCTGGGTCTAGTTCTGGTGCTACAAACTCATCGAGGTAAGCCTGCGCAAGTTGCTTGGCTTTTTGGTCTGCCGTTGGCTTGCCGGCTTCTTCCCACGACTCAAAGTTGCGCCAGTCTGAAATCAGTGGCTTATAGAACGCATCGCGGAAACGGTCTTGTGTGTGTTGCGTGCCAAAGAAGTGTCCGGCTGGGCCAACCTCTTGGATCGCCTCGAATGCCAGCGTGCTTTCATCAACAACGATTGGCTCTAAGTAGTCGGCAACCATTGCGAGCAAATCGGCATCGAGCACAAACTTCTCGAGTGAAGCGTGAAGTCCGCCTTCCATCCAGCCTGCGCCGTGCATCAAGAAGTTCACTCCGCCTTGAATTGCACCCCACAGAGAGAACACGCTCTCGTATGCGGCTTGTGCATCGAGCGCGTTTGCTGCACACACATTGCTTGAGCGGAACGGAACTTTGTATCGACGCGCAAGCTGCCCGCCAGCCATTGCGGTACGCATGTATTCAGGAGTTCCGAATGCAGGGGCGCCAGATTGCATGTCTACGTTTGACGTGAAACCGCCGTACATCACTGGCGAGCCAGGTCGAACGAGTTGTGTAAACACCATTCCGGCAAGTGCTTCAGCATTTTGCAGCGACAAGGCACCAGCAAGTGTGATCGGAGCCATTGCACCAGCAAGTGTGAACGGTGTGATGACGATGATTTGGTTGCGTGCAGAGTATTCCATGATGCCTTGCAACATCGGAATGTCGAGACGCAATGGCGAAGACGAGTTGATGATGGTGAATACCGATGGCTCTTTGTCCAACGTTGCGTCGTCGATACCGCGCACAATGCGTGACATTTCCAACACGTCTTGGTTGCGTTGGCGACCAAGGCTGTAGCAGTGGATTGGCTTGTCGGTCATGGTGAGCATGTCGTACGTGCATTCCAAGTGACGAATAGAGGAGTGCAAGTCCACTGGTTCAACCGGATAGCCAGCAGTGAAGTGAACAATGTTGAAACTTTGCGTCAACTTCAAAAGGTCTTGGAAGTTTTGACGGTTTCCTGCATGACGAGTTCCGTCGAGCTCCACGAAGTTTGGCGGACTAGCAACGGATCCAAATGCCATCCAGTCGCCACCAATGTTGAGCGTGTGGTTCGGGTTGCGTGAATGCAACTTGAATTCACTCGGACATGTTTTGATGGTCTCTTCAACAAATGCCGGATCAAAACGAACTCGGTTATCGGTGATCTTTGCTCCGCCTGATTTGGCGATGAGCTCGAGTGCTTCAGGAAGCAGGAAGTCAATACCAATGTCGGAAAGCACGCGTAGCGATGCGTGGTGAATTGCTTCAACCTCGTCATCGCTGATGACCTTGGTTGGCGCATATTTCATGCGTGGTTGACGAAACGCCTTCTGTTCGGGAAGTTTTGAACGTGGACCTGCTGCTTGACGTTCACGTCCGCGACGACGCGGCCCACCAGTTTCGACTTCAGTCACTATGTCCCTCAATTTGGTTATCGGGCCCGAAATTTCGGACCACACAAGGTGCAAACACTACAACCAATACCCGAGATTCGCCATACGGCGTAAGGCATTAAGGCAATTGTGAAAGAGATTTACCCGCGGCGGCGGCGAATTTCTTCAGAGATGGCAGGAACGATCTTGTGCAGGTCGCCAATGACGGCATAGCCGGCCTTGGTCACGATGTTGGCTTCCTTGTCGGTGTTGATGGCAAGAATGTTCTTGGATGCCATTGCACCCACCCAGTGCTGAATTGCACCCGAAATGCCGCAGGCAATGTAAATGTCTGGAGCAATGCGAGTGCCTGTTTGTCCAACCTGGTCGGTGTGGTTACGCCATCCGTTGTTGGTAACCGCGCGCGAGCAGCCAACGATTCCGCCAAGTAAGCCCGCGAGTTCTTCGAGGGGAGCGAAGGCTTCTGCTGATCCAACGCCTCGACCACCACTCACTACAACCGGGGCAGTGGCAAGCGTTACGCCTGCAACCCGTTCTACGCGATCTTGCACAAATGAATGCATGACCGAATCGTTGAGTTCAACTTCGTGCACAGTGTTTGTTGCAGTTGCAGGGGATTCAACTGGTTCAACCGTGTGGTTTGCAAGCGTGACCAACTTGATTGGTGCATCGACTTCTGCTTGTTCAAGAAGCGATCCGCCCCAACGTGCGCGAACAACCTTCAACGGTTGAGCACCTGTAAATGACGTATCAAATTCGGTGCAGTTCATTGACGCAGGCAAATCAAGACGTGCCGCAACTTGCGCAACAACTTCATGACCGCGCTCTGTTCCGGTACCGATCACCAATTGTGGCGAAATCTTGCTGACCACTTGTGCAACAGCTTCGCCCCATGCTTCTGGACCAAAGTCGGTGAGTGCTGCGTGGTGCGCTTGATGTACAACGGTTGCGCCGTATTGTGCTGCAACTGAGGCAAGTGCGTCGGCGTTTGCACCGACAGTCACCGCTTCAAGTGAAGTGCCCATTTGTGTTGCAAGAGTGCGTGCGGCAGTTAACACGCCGAGTGACGCTGAAGTTATGGTTCCGCGATCATGTTCAATTACTGCAAGAACGCTCATTTGAACACTCCTAATTCTTCAAGCAAGTCCACAACTGCAGATGCTGCTTCTGGTCCTGTTCCCAAAATTTGTGTGTTACTGACTCGTTCTGGTGGACGCTGCAACTGAATCATCTTCAAACCACCAACTGAGCCAGTTGATTCGGTGCGTGTGACTTCAACCTTCTTCGACGCCAAGCGGCCCTTCATGGTCGGGTAGCGGGGAAGGTTGATTCCTTCCTTCACGCCTACTGCCGAAGGCATTGGCAACATGTAGATCTCTTGACCGGCATCGCTTTCGCGGCGCACTTTGGCAACGCTGCCTTCAATGTCGAGGCCTTTCGCGCCATTCACCATTGGGCGACCAAGCTTGAGGGCAACGCGAATACCTACTTGGTAACCGCATGAGTCTGCAGATTCGTTTCCGAACAGCACCAAGTCAAACTTGCCGTTTGCGTTTTCAAGATCGGTAATCACTGAAGCAATTGCTTGCGCTGTGCGCTGTGGGTCCCAGTCCGATTCGGTGATGGGAACCAGTACAGCTTTTGCTGCACCAACACTGACCGCTGTACGCAGTTGTTCTTCGGCTTCGGCTGGGCCAAGAGTAAGCACGGTGACTTCGCCTCCGTGCTTCTCAACGAGTTGCACTGCTTGTTCCACGGCGCACTCTTCGTGCGGACTTACCGTGAATCCAAGGAACGATGTGTCTACTGCTTGACCATCTTCGGTGATGTTGATGCGTGCACCAGGGGCTGGCACACGCTTCACGCAAACGAGAATCTTCATGACGAGTTACTTAGCTCTTCATGCGAGCGTCGGTTGGGTCGAACAGCGGTTGGCTGCCAACTCGTGCGACTTTCACAGGGAACAATTCGTTCATGTACATCACGCGCAGTTCGTTGCCTTCAACGGCATGTTCTGGTGTGAGGTAAGCGAGCAACAAGTACTTGCCAAGTGACGGTCCCATACCGGCAGTGGTGACGCGCGATACGCGACCCTTAGCGTCAACGATTCGCTCGCCAGTCTTGGTGAGGATTGGTTCGTTGCCACCAGTTGGGTAACGCTTAATGCCCGACTTCGAGGTGTGGTCAAGAATTTCCAGAGTGCACATAATTGCTGCTGGCTTTTCTTCACGTGCCTTCAAGTATTCGGCCTTGCCAATGAAGTCTGCTGACTTCACTTTCGGACGTGCCAAGCCTGCTTCAACTGGTGTGTATTCGCTTTCGAGTTCTGCACCCATGAGTCGGTAGCCCTTTTCGATGCGACCGGTTACTGCGTACACGCCCATTCCAACAGGAATGATGTCGAATTCTTTTCCGGCTTCTGCAATGGTGTCCCACATGCGCAGACCGTGCTCCATGCGTGTGTAGACCTCCCAACCATTTTCTCCCACATAGGAAATGCGGAACATGGTTGCAGGTACGCCATCGATCAAAACGTCGCGCACTGATCCGTATGGGAAGTTTGCTTGCGACACATCGAATGGAATCAACTTGCCTTCGGCATCAATGGTTTGTGTTGCCTTGGCCATGGTCTTTTCTGCATTTGGTCCCCATACGCCGATGGTGCAAAGCGCTTGGCTCATGTCGGTGAAAGTCACCGAGCCATCTGTTGGCATGTACTTCTTGAACCAGTACTTGTCGCGTCCACCGTCGAATGCGCCGGTGATTACACGGAAGTGTTCTTGGCCAAGGC
>JBEAOI010000173.1:0-4841 GCA_041165005.1 Actinomycetota bacterium | reverse complement strand
CTCCTGCTTACGGCGCAGTCAGCGTAAAAATTGCGTACTGGGCTGACGCATTCATTGCCGCCGATGTTCCAGCAACAGTGTTCTTGCCGAAACCAAATGTGTCGTCGGCGATGGTGGATATTCGACGCAAACCAACGCCAGCTGTTGAAAATGTCGACCCGCAAAAGCTCTTTGCACTGGTACGCACAGGTTTTGGTCAGCGTCGAAAAATGTTGCGCCGCTGTTTGTCCAACATGGTTACTCCTGCACAGTTTGCAGCAGCCGAAGTTTCACCAGAGTCGCGTGCCGAAGAACTCGATGTTGCTGCTTGGGGCAGACTGTGTGTCGCGACTCAGGAAGCCTGACATGACCAATATCATTGCTCCAGCAAAACTCACACTTTCACTGCGCGTCACTGGCGTGCGCGAAGATGGTTTTCATCTGATTGATGCCGAAATGGTGTCGCTTGATATTCATGATGTGCTCACCATCACCGAAGGTGAATCGGGAATGTCGGTAAGCGGACCATTTGCAAGTGGTGTTCCAACCGACGACAACAACCTTGTGACTCGCGCACTGCAACTCTGCGGAAAAACCGCACATGTTCATCTGGAAAAGAACATTCCGCATGGTGGCGGACTCGGTGGTGGCTCATCAGATGCCGCAGCAGTTCTGCGCTGGGCCGGATTTTCCGATTACATTGCCGCCTCTCGTCTTGGCGCAGATATTCCGTTCTGCATGCTCGGTGGTCGCGCACGTGTGACAGGAATTGGCGAAGTGCTTCAGTCGCTTCCCTACGTTGCGCGCGAAATCACGCTCGTGGTGCCGCCTTTCGGAGTCTCAACTCCAGCTGTATACAAAGCGTTCGATTCGCTTCAGGTACAACATGATGGGCCTAACGATTTAGAGCCTGCGGCAATTGCAGTAGAACCTCGACTCGCGCAATGGCGCGACCGCATTCGTGAGGCAAGTGGACAAACGCCAGTGCTGGCAGGCAGCGGAGCAACTTGGTGGTTAGACGGTGCGCATCCACGCATTCATGAAGCGTTAAGCGAAGCAACCGTCGTTGTCACCCGCACTCGCTCTTCATAGTTTCGAAGGCGAGGGGTGAAAACCGGGTTACTTGCGGCGCTGGTGGCGGGTGCGACGAAGCATCTTCTTGTGCTTCTTTTTGCGCATCCGCTTACGACGACGTTTTACAAGTGAACCCATAGCGGACGACACGCTAGCGGGATTCGTGACCAAATAAGCAAACGGCTACGGAATTGAGTACCGTGTACCCGTCTCTCCGGGGTCGTTCAATGGCAGGACAACGGGTTTTGGTCCCGTTTATAGGGGTTCGAGTCCTCTCCCCGGAACTCGTGAATAATTTCGGAAGAAAGCCGAAATGGCCTAACGATCTATGCTGGCAAATGAAAAGCGCCGACATGTTTCTTGAGGGGGCCTCGTGAACAAGACAATCGACAAGGTCACCACGAAACGAATGGCGTTGTACACGGGTCGCACTCACCCGTCGCTCGCTGAAGAAGTTGCACAGCATCTCGATGTTCAACTGGGCGAAGCAAACATTGTTGAATTCGCAAACGGCGAACTCCGCCCGCGTTTTGGTGAATCAGTTCGCGGTGGCGATGTGTTCATTATGCAAACGCATTGCGGACATGAAGGTCGCAGCGTGAACGACTCCATCATGGAACAACTCATCATGATCGATGCTGCGTATCGCGCATCGGCGAAACGTGTTACTGCAGTGTGCCCGTTCTACGGATACGCCCGCCAAGACCGCAAAGCAGAAGGCCGCGAGCCAATCACTGCACGCCTTATTGCCGACATGTTCAAAGCTGCAGGTTCAAAGCGCATGGTGTCTATCGACTTGCACAGCGGACAGATTCAAGGATTCTTCGAAGGACCTGTCGATCACCTCACTGCAATTCCAGTGCTTGAAAAGTACGTGCGCTCGAACGCGCGCGACGGAGTAGTAATCGTTTCACCAGACGCAGGTCGCGTGAAAGTCGCCGAACGTTTTGCACAGCACCTTGCAGACATGAACGCAGACGTTGCATTCATCAACAAGCGTCGCCCGAAGAACACCGCCAACGTTGCAGTTGCGAAAGAAGTCATCGGTGAAGTTGAAGGTCGCTTGTGCATCCTTACCGACGACATGATCGACACGGGCGGAACCATCGTGAGTGCCGCCGAGCTCCTCATGAACCGCGGAGCAAAAGAAGTGTGGGCCATGGCCACGCACGGCGTGCTTTCTGGCCCAGCCATCGAGCGCCTCGAAAACTCGCCGATTACACGTGTGGTGCTGACCAATACTTTGCCTCTTCCAAAGGAAAAGCGAATCGCCAAGATCGAGGTGCTTTCTGTGGCCAAAATCATTGCTGATGCCCTGTCTGCGGTGTTTGACGAAACCAGCGTCAGCGACCTGTTTGACGGCGAAAACCAGTCATAACAGCCACTTCGCAATGGCCCTGGGCGGCTGTACACTGACCAGCCGTTGTATCTGCTGATTTTCACTACGTAAGTACGGAGTTTCGAACATGACCACCACATTGAAGACCAACGTTGGCCGCACGACTGGTAGCCCAGAGGCACGTCGTTTGCGCGGAGCCGACCACATTCCTGCGGTCATCTACGGAGCAGGCATGCAACCAGTGTCAATCACTGTTGAGCGCCGCGACTTGCGCATTGCGTTGTCGGGCCCTGCAGGCACCAACACCATTCTTGAATTGCAAGTTGCTGACAAGACATACCCAGCAATTGTGAAGGACATGCAGCGCGACCCAGTGAAGCGCAACGTAAGCCATGTTGACTTCATGCAGATTGACCTCTCGAAGGAAATCGTCATGTCGGTTCCAATTCACCTCACGGGTACAGCAAAAGCTGTTGTACAAGAAGGTGGACTTGTTGACCCTGCAGTTGACCGCGTAGAAATTCGCGCAGCAGCAAACAACATTCCAAACGAAATCGTCATCGACGTCACCAACATGAACATGAACTCCATCATTCGCATGGAAGACATCACCTTGCCAAAGGGCGTGACCGCAGTGTCCGACCCAGACTTGGTAGTGGTCACCGTGTTGGTAACGAGCACGCAATCCGACAAGCCAGCTGCTGCTGGTGAAGCCGCTGCTGGTGAAGCTCCGGCAGCCGGTGCTCCTGCTGCCGGCGATAAGCCAGCCGCTTCCTAATTTGTATGGCGCTGTTCGGTCGCGGTGAGCGACACGAGCGGCGAGGTACTCCCTACAGCGCATTAGTTGTAGGTGTAGGAAACCCAGGGCGTAAATACGAAGGAAGCCGACACAACGTTGGTTTCGACGCTATTGAACTGCTTGCATCACGATTCAACTCGTCCATGAAGTCGTCGCGTGATCGCGCACTTGTTGCCGAGATTAATCACGAAGGAAATCGATTCGTGTTGGCAATGCCAACTACTTACATGAATGAATCTGGCAATGCGGTTGGACCACTCGCCCGCCGTTACGCAATTGACGAACCGGCAAACATCATCGTTGTACACGACGAACTGGATTTAGAGCCTGGTGTTGTCAAAGTAAAAATCGGTGGCGGTCTTGCAGGACACAATGGTCTGCGCAGCATTTCATCGCATCTCAAAACTCAAGACTTCGTGCGTGTTCGCATTGGCGTTGGCAAACCACCGTCAAAAGAAGATGGCGCGGACCACGTGTTGTCTCGCGTTCCAGCCAACGAGCGAAAAGTGCTTGATGTTGCTGTAGAAATTGCAGCCGACGCAGTGCAACTCATTCTTTCGCAAGGCGCACAAGCTGCCATGCAGCAAATAAACGGCCGATAGACGGCGCGTTCAACATGTTGTTACACGACCTTGCATTTACTGCCAGCCAAGAACCTGCGCTCGCAGCAATTGGTGGCAGAAATTCGGTGCTTGCCTGCGCAGAGCAATCACGTGCAGCGATTATCGCAGCATTAAGCGCACGGTCGCCCGGAAGCACCCTGGTGGTAGCTACGCCAACTGGAACAGCATCGCAGCAACTTCACGATGACATCGTGCAATTTCTTGGTGCAGACAATGCGCTGATGTTTCCTGCATGGGAAACACTGCCCTTCGAACGAGTAAGCCCAAGCGTGGAAACCATGGGTCGCCGACTTGAAGTGTTGTGGCGCCTGCGCAGTGAAAACCCGCCGAAGGTGGTGCTCGGTTCAGTTCGCGCACTGTTGCAAAAACTTGGGCCAGGCGCAACCACACTGCAACCGATCATCATTAAGCCAGGCGAGGAAATTGATTCCGAACAACTGCTCGCCAAATTGGTGCACGACGGATACCGCCGCGAAGAAATTGTTGAACACCGTGGCGAAGTGGCTCGTCGCGGTTCAATCATCGACGTCTTCCCCAGCACTGCAGACACACCAATTCGTATCGACCTGTGGGGAGACGAAGTAGAACGCCTCACATCGTTCAACGTGAATGACCAGCGCAGTACTGACGACTTGGTGCAAGCAATCATTTTTCCTGCTCGCGAATTGCAACTAGACGAAGGCGTCACCGAGCGTGCGCGCGAATTAGTTGGAAGCGAGCCGTGGGGTCGCGAACACTGGGACAGGCTTGCCGATGGTTCCAACTTTGAAGGTATGGAGAGTTGGCTTCCCTGGCTTATTGAACGCGAACAACTCATTACCGATGTATTGCCAGATTCAAGCGAACTCATTTTTGTTGACCCCAAGCGCATGCGTGACCGCGCGAAAGATTTGCTTGCAGAAGAAGATGACCTTGCTAAAGCTCTTGCATCTACTTGGGCTCGCGATGCCGAGAGAACTTTTCCACGCCTGCACTTAGACATTGACCGACTGTTTGGGCCTTCGCAATCGCTGAATGCGTTGTCACT
>JBEAOI010000172.1:0-3231 GCA_041165005.1 Actinomycetota bacterium | reverse complement strand
TGAGCTTGGGTCCGAACTGGTTGCTGGCAACTAGTCTTTCTTAAATGGCAAGGTTTGGGCGTGTAGTTACAGCAATGGTCACGCCGTTCCACAAGGACGGCTCATTGAATTTGGATGGCGCACGGCGCTTGGCCAAATGGTTGCAAGACAACGGAAATGATGGTCTTGTTGTTGCGGGAACCACAGGTGAATCACCGGTGCTTACCGATACTGAACGCTTGAGCCTGTTTGAAGCAGTCATTGGTGCAGTCACCATTCCTGTCATCGCCGGAACGGGAACCAACGACACGGCACACTCCATTCATATGACGAAAGAAGCCAGCAAGCTTGGCGCCGCTGGAATTTTGGCAGTCACTCCGTATTACAACCGTCCTTCGCAGGCGGGCATTGAAGCCCACATGCGCGCAGTGTGTGAATCAACTGATCTACCGGTGGTGTTGTACGACATTCCTGTGCGAACAGGTCGCAAGATTTCAACGCCGTTGTTGTTGAAGCTTGCGCGCGAAGTAAAGAACGTCGTTGCAGTGAAAGATGCCGCGGGCAGCCCTTCGGAATCTGCTGTACTCATGAGTCAGGCGCCAGCAGGATTCGAGCTGTATAGCGGTGACGACAACCTCACGTTGCCATTCATGTCTATTGGCGCAACTGGAGTTATTGGTGTGGCAACACACTGGTGCGCACAAGACCATCAAGAGATGTTCAACCTGTGGGAAAGAGGCGATACCGCTGGCGCACGCCGCGTGAATGCGCGCTTGCTTGAAAGTTTTATGTATGAAACAGGGGACGACAACCCGAACCCGTTGCCAAGCAAGGTAATGATGAACGTGCTTGGTCTAGAAGTTGGTGAAGCGCGACTGCCGATGGGTCCGCCACCTGCTGGTCTTGAAGATCGTGCGAAGAAGGTGCTCGAAAACCTTCGCGCGGCTCGCGCAGCAAGTAACTAATGGCAGCGCCAGTTCGCATCATTTTCCTCGGAGGTCTTGGCGAGATCGGTCGAAACTGCATGGTGATTGAGCAAGACAATCGCTTGTTACTCATTGACTGCGGACTTATGTTCCCGGATGCCGACATGCACGGCATCGACTTGGTCTTGCCCGACTTCACATGGTTGCGCGAAAACGCAGATCGAATTGAAGCATGTGTTGCTACGCACGGACATGAAGATCACGTAGGTGGATTGCAGTTCTTGTTGCGTGAAATGTCGTTCCCAATTTATGGATCGCAAGTAACGCTTGGTCTTGCACGCAACCGTATTGAAGAAGCCGGGTTGCTTGGCAAAACCGAAATGATTGCGGTGAAAGACAACGAACGCCGTCGCATCGGGCCATTCGATGTTGAGTTCATTCCGGTCACTCACTCCGTGCCATATGCACACGCCATTGCGTTACATACTCCGCAAGGCGTCATCATTCACTCAGGCGACTTCAAAATTGACCTCACACCAGTGGACGATCGCCGCACCGACTTGGCGCGCCTGGGTGCTCTTGCTGCAGGCGATGGAGTTCGTTTACTCATGCTGGACAGCACAAATGCTGAAGAGCGTGGTTCGGCACCTTCGGAAAAGTCGGTTGGTGTTGTGCTTCGCCAGTTATTCGCCGAGCACAAAACACGACGAATCATTACCGCAAGCTTTGCAAGTCATATTCACCGAGTGCAGCAAATTGCCGATGCGGCGATTGAAAGTGGGCGAGTAGTTGCCCCGCTTGGTCGATCCATGATCAACAACATTCGTATGGCTCGCGACTTGGGCATTATCAAACTGCCCGACAAGTCGTACATCAACGTTGAAGACATCGACGACTATCCACCAGAACGCGTGTGTGTTATTTCCACTGGTTCACAAGGCGAGCCAATGGCGGCGCTCAGTTTGCTTGCGCGTGGCGACAACAAGTTCGTCACTATTGGTCACGACGACACGGTGATTTTTTCAAGCCACGCAATTCCTGGCAACGAAGGAAATGTAAACCGCGTTATTGATGGACTGCTTCGACTTGGCGCCGATGTTGTGCACTCAGGAATTGCCGACGTGCACGCAACTGGTCACGCACAAGCCGAAGACTTAAAGATGTATCTGTCGATTACCGAACCTGAATGGTTTGTGCCAATTCACGGCGAATATCACCACATGGTTGCAAATGCGCGCCACGGTCGCACCATGGGCATTCCAGAATCGAACATTGTGTTGTGCGAAGACGGCGACGTAATTGAAATAACTGATGATGGAATTGTGCGCAAAGAGCGCGTTCCTGCAGGCATGTTGTATGTAGACGGCATTGTTGGCGACGTTGGTCAGGGCGTATTGCGTGACCGCAAAGTGTTGGCTGAAGAAGGCGTTGTCGTTGCAGTGGTGACAGTAGATGTTGAAGCAGGCAAGGTGCTGGTTGGACCAGAAATCATTACGCGCGGATGGGTGTATGCACCGGAAGCTGAAGACCTCATTGAAGAGGCGTGCGAAACCGTTGCACGCGCAGTGGAGAAAGCCCTCAAGGGCGGAACTCGCGATATTGATGCATTGGAAAAAGAAGTGCGTCGTGCGGCTGGCAAGTTTGTATCGGAGCGCACCAAGCGTCGTCCGATGATCGTGCCAATCGTGATGGAGATCTAGCGCGGGTTTGACCTATGTGGGGTATGCCTCAATGGGGCAGTACCCCCTCACTACTGTTGACGCATGGCCGCACAGCCCCGGAAGGGGTCTTCCAGCACGCGCCCAGCCTCAAAATCGGGCTCAGGCGTGCGCCCAAAGATCGTGCGTAGCCACGCGCCCGTAGACGAAGACGAGATTGAGTCGTTCCGCATGCCGCGCCGCCGTGAGCGTCGCGAATCGGTATTGAAAACTGTGCTTGCAGATCGCGGACATGAATTTGGCGGGGTAGCACTCATCTGTTTCGGCATTTTGTTATCGATCTCGATCTACGTGGAGTTTGCTGGCCCACTCGGTCGTTTGCTCGACACCACATTCTCGTCGCTACTTGGCGTTGGCCGTTTTGTTTTGCCAGTCGTCATTATTGCTGCGGGTTTCGCGTCCATAAATAGGAAATCGCTACAGCATCGCATTCGTCTTGCGTTTGGTTGGACGGTGTTGTGTGTCGGAATTCTTGCAGTGGTGCATATTATTTGGGGAACTTCGTTTGGTGAACTCGACAACGCATCGGTATCGCGCACAGGTGGTTGGTTTGGTTGGATTGTTGGTGAACCACTACAAAGTTTGATGGGCAGTTTTGCCGCCGTCAT
>JBEAOI010000171.1:0-5092 GCA_041165005.1 Actinomycetota bacterium | reverse complement strand
TAGCTGAAGCCGAAGGCGACCTAAATGCCGCAGACTTCCGCGCTAGCCACATGGAGTATTGGACAAAGGTTGGCGAAACCGTCAACGATGACACGTTGATCAACCAGATTTACTTTGCACTACTCAGCCACCGACTTCGCGGCCTAGAGGCCTCCGATGCAGAGTGGATTACCAGCGCATGCCAAGACGTAGAAGTACAACGGTGGACAAAGGTGCCAAGCCCATACACACGCCAACATGCCGAGTCATTTATCGCTGACAACAACGGCGATCTTGCAGCATGGGCAATTATTGATGCTCGCTCTCAGGAACCAGTTGGTGTTTGCGGCATTCACCACATCACCAACGGCGTGGCAAGCGTTGGCTATTGGGTCGCACCCTGGGGAAGAAAATCTGGCGCAGCTTCTACGGCTTTGCAGGTTCTTCGCACACATGCAAAACGTTTGGGTAGCGCCCACACGCTGCAGGCAACAATCGCTGAATCCAACTCTGCATCTCGCCGCACCGCTGAACGTGCAGGTTTTCAATTAATCGGCAAGTCAAGCGAAGAATGCCCAGATGGACCAAGCAAAGTGCAAGGTCTCAATTACTCGCTTCACTTTTAAATATCGGAAGTAGGTTTACGAAATGCGTTTTTTATTTTCGGTTATTGCAAATCGAACCGTTGAGTACACCGCTACGCGTGACGAAGTGTCGGCGATTGATGTATTCAATGACAAAATTGAAGCTGCAGGTCAGCGAATACTCGCAGTAGGTATCGCAGATCCATCTTCCGCCGAAGTGTTTGACAACCGCAATGGAGCTGGACAGATATCTTCTGGACCGGTAGTTGATTCAGACGAATTTGTAGCGGGCTTTTGGGTAATAAAGGCCGAATCAAGCGAGATTGCGCGACAACTTGCAAGTGAAGCTTCATTGGCATGCAATCGCAAAATTGAAATGCGCCAAATTTTTGGATGATTAAGTTGTGCGCATCAGGTCAAGATGGTCGCTCAAGGTTTTGATTGTTTGGAAGACAAGAATTTCCGCCAGCATGATGCATGAGCTAAAAAGAATCAATGGCGCGACATCTTCAAACATGGCAATGACAATCAGGCCAAGGTAGACAATGATCGCCACACTTAGTGTCAAGTTATTCAGTCGTCTGAGAATACGTATGTTTTTGTTGGCACGCGCAACAATTGCATCTCTGTCAGACATAAATTGATGCTAACTCAGTTGCCCATACATCGTCGTACTGCGACAAATCCCAATTGACGAACACACACAATTGGATTGCCTGACCAAAGTGCGGCATGCCGCCGTTGGTTCAGAAAACCCATCATCAAATACTCCATCTACATGGCACTATTGAAGTATGAGTGAAAGCCCCGACAATGACCCAGCCATCATTTCTGTTGCGGCATACAGCGCGAACCCAATTGCCTATAAAGAAAAGTACGCAACCCATCTGCTTGATCGACCCACTCGTTTCGCTTCACTCCTCTCCCCCGGTTCTCATATCCTCGACCTTGGCTGTGGACCTGGACGTGATATTCGGATATTCAGCGAAGGTGGTCACACGCCCATAGGTATTGAGCTGAATCCTGCGTTCATCGAAATGGCTAGCCGACAAGGTGAAGTCATACAAGGTGATATTCGAGACGTAAGTTCCATCTTCACACCAACGTCTTTCGATGGTGTGTGGGCACAAGCGTCACTCGTGCATTTGGAGAAATCGGAAATAGCGCTCGTGCTTCGCGACCTTCGAGATCTGCTGAAACCAAATGGTCTCTTCTATGCATGCGTGCCTGCAACTGGAGAAACTGGTTGGCTAGACGAAAGCGATGGTCGACGTTGGTACACAACATGGCCAGACAATTCATTTGAAACTGCAGTGAGAACCTCTGGTTTTCACATCACCGACGTCACCTATGGCCACTACGTAGAAGTATGGGCAACCAAAGTCTAACGATTAAGTGCGCTTCAGGTCGGTGACTATTACCAATAGCCCTGCATTAGTTCAGTAGACCATAACGGCTGCGAAACATCGCCGCGAGGACCGAACTCGACCATCCATGGTTTGATATCAACCACTGGCGTTCCATCGATCGCATCAAGACCGGCAATTCGAACCGTTGAGTCTTTCACTTCAAGAACCTGACACACAGTTACACCGAGACGATTCGGCCGATCCTTTGCACGTTGCGCAAAAATGCCGACTTCTGGCCAATCCAAATTCCCTCTTGGATGACGTGACATCTTCGACTCGTCCCAAGCCGCCTTATCAAACACATACACAACTATGCAATGAGAAAAATCCGCAAGCCCCATCAATGATCGCTTATCAAATGGTTCGATCATCTCGATGTGGGAAGTCTCTTCATCCCATAAATCATCCTCTGGCGCAACACGGGAACTTCGAACAGTTCCTACTGCATTGATTTCAAATCGATCGCTCACATGACCACAGTAATCAGGCGCATTCATGGTAAGTGACCAAATGTCGACACGCCACTATTGGTTTGTGAAACCCTTCGCGCAATGCATCAAAATGATTACCCAGGGCGATGGAACGCACTACCGTTTGACTGATGATCTCAAAACGCGTGGCCATCGTGTGGCTTCAAGTGGTGCTTGCTGGGGTGTTTTTCTATTCGCTCTTTCTCGTGCTTGCGGGGAGAACAGCCGGCTCTCTCTTTGCATGGTTCGGATTTGGGCCAGATGAATCGATAGATACGAGTGAAGTGCGTGACTACCTGAGACTGCCATTCATGGTTCTCGGTGCGGTAATGGCCGGCTGGTCCCTTCTGATGATGCAGATAGTGCGCGGCCCACTCCGTGAAGGCTCACGATGGGCATGGTTGACACTCGTGCAATCGCTTGCGCTGTGGTTTCTTCTCGATACTGGGATGTCACTCGTGCTCCGGTATCCCACCCATGCACTCTTCAACGTGCCCTTTGCTATCGCCCTCGGGATACCCCTCGTGAGCCTCCGGCCGCCGAAGCAGTGAGAGTTCTTAGCTGCGCTTCAGGTCGGTGACGACGCCACCAGCAACGCGCACAATGTCTGCTGGCGCAGCACCGAAGTTGTCGTTCCACGTTCCCGCCGCAGCCCACACCTCGTCGTACTGCAACAAGTCTGGATCGACGAACACGCGTAGTTGGTTTGCATGACCAAAGGGCGGAACGCCACCGATTGGATAACCAGTTGCATCACGCACTACGTCGGCATCTACTCGCGCACATTTTGCGCCACCAGCAGCTGCAGCAAGTTTCTTTTCATCTAGCTGATTTGAGCCACTAACCAACGCCATCACAATTTCGCCGTCAACACCAAAGACCAGACTCTTGACAATTTGCCCAACGGTTACACCGATTGCTGCTGCAGCGTCGGCTGCAGTCTTGGTGCCTTCAGGAAAACGTTTTGTTGATATGTCAAGTCCGCGCTCCTTTGCAGCGGCCACTACTCGTACAACATTTGGATGCACATCACTCATTATTAGCCTTCTTCCAACATCGTGTTAATTGATTCTGCCAGGCGATGATCACGCGCTGTCACCGTGCGTCCTTTGTCGTGACTGCAGAGCCTTATCTCAACGATGTTCCAAGAGTTCGACCAGTCGGGGTGATGATCTTGTTCTTCGGCAATGTGCGCAACCTTGGTCATAAATGCAAAGGCTTCTTGGAAATTGGCAAACTCAAACTTGCGGTACAGCGAATTGTTTTGTTCAATCCAACCCGCGGTCATGAACAGTTATTTTGCCACTTCCGCGTAGGCGGCATAGCCGTCGCGCTCAAGTTCGTCGGCCAACTCTGGGCCGCCACTCTTCACAATGCGACCCTTGGCCAAAATGTGTACGAAATCTGGCTTCAATTCTTCGAACAAACGGCTGTAGTGCGTAATTACTAAAGCGCCCATTCCCGTTTCATTGGTGGCGTCTTCAACGCGCTTGGCACAGTCACGCAATGCGTCAATGTCGAGACCCGAGTCCAACTCGTCCAAGATGGCAATCTTTGGCTTCAACACAGCAAGCTGCAATGTTTCGTTGCGCTTTTTCTCGCCACCCTAGAAGTCCACGTTGACCGCACGATTGACCAATTCGCTATCAAAACTGATGCGAGCCGCTTCTTCGTTGATGGCCTTGTTCAAGTTAGGCAATGTTGCATGGCGAGCGGTAAGCGCTTCACTCAATACTTCGCTGAGTTTCACGCCAGGAACTTCGGTTGGGTACTGCATAACAAGGTGCAAGCCAGCAACAGCGCGTTGCCACGTTGGCATTGCAAGTACATCTTGACCGTCGAGCTTTACTGAGCCACCTGTTATCTCATAACCAGGCTTGCCCATGATCGCTGCCGACAAGGTTGACTTACCGGCGCCGTTTGGGCCCATGACTGCATGCACTTCACCACTGTTTATGGTGAGGGTGATGCCATTGAGAATTTTTGTTCCACCAACTGCAACTTGCAGGTCGCGAATTTCGAGTGTGCTCATTTTGCTTCTCCTACCGAAATCATGACTTCGCCATTCACCACGCTGGCTTCATACACCGGCACCGGCTGTGTTGCAGGAAGCGTGTTCGGTACGCCTGTCACCAAGCTGAAAGCGCTTCCGTGCTTGATGCACTCGAGTTCTTTTGAATCGCACAGAACATCGCCATCGGAAAGCGAAACATCGGCGTGACTGCAGCGATCGCCAATTGCGTACACAGCATCGTCAATGCGCACAACGGCGATTGCGCGACCGTTAACAACGAACTTGCGAACTTTTCCCGATTCAATTTCGGAAAGCTTGCATACGGCAACTGCACTCATTTTGTGCCTCCCAATTTTGCAATCACTTTGTCGCGAATACCTGCAAGGAATTCGGACTGCGGAAGTCGGTCGATTACTTCGTCGAAGAAGCCGAACACTACAAGGCGCTCTGCAATTTCTGGCGGCACTCCGCGGCTTTCCAAATAGAAGCGCTGATCGTCGTCAATTGGACCAACAGTGCTGGCGTGACTGCACTTCACGTCGTTGGTTTCAATTTCGAGGTTTGGAACACTTTCCGCCCATGCGCCACGCGAAAGCGTGAGTGTGCGGTTGGTCTGGAAAGCTTCTGTTTTCGTGC
>JBEAOI010000170.1:0-3106 GCA_041165005.1 Actinomycetota bacterium | reverse complement strand
ACGTCGGCAAGTGACGGGTCATCGGTGGCAACTAAGCCATCGGCAAGCAGCGTGCCCATGATTTTGTCGGAGTCGACATCGTTCTTGGGGCAGCCCAACGTCTCGATGTAAAAACGTTGCTGCACAGTAAAACAGCCTACCTGTAAGCGCTGTTTAGTAGTTGAGTTTCAAGCCCTTGTACGGCCAAGGCATCGACACCAATCGGCCAGTACCCGACAGCGTGATGTATGCAGTTTTGAAATCTGGGCCACCGAAACAAATATTTGTCGTGAGCGGGTCGCCTGTAACTATTTGTTCAAGCACTTCGCCCTTTGGTGAAATGACGGTGATTCCCGCAGTTTGCAAACCAAGCGTTGCAACGCACACGTTGCCGTCACCATCAACCGCGAGTGAGTCAAACAACTGCACACCTGGCAGTCCGCACAAACACACGGACGGATCAATTGGACTAAACGGCGCGGTCTCCCCCGGAGCAGTGATCGCTAACTGAAACACTCGACCCGTGTGAGTTTCTGCCCAGTACAACGTGTTTCCATCTGGTGAAAGACCAATGCCGTTTGGCGAATCGGTTGGAAACACCACTTCCTTAATCATGGAGCCGTCAATCTTTGCGTAATAGATTCCGCTCAGGTCGGCGTGACGACCATGGCGAATGCCGTGATCGGTAAACCACATGCCGCCGTGCGCATCAAACACAATGTCGTTAGGTCCACGCAACTTGTTGCCGTTGCACTCGGTGTACAGAACTTTCAGTTCGCCCGTTTCCATGTCGTATCGCTGAATGCGTCCGCCGATGTAGTCGGCTTCAACCATTGGTCCAGGAAAAGTGAGGCCAAGAAAATCAACTTCGCTAAACGATCCACCGTTGTTGCAAATGTACAAACCACAGTCTGGTCCGAATGCAATTCCGTTAGGACCACCAGGAACATCGGCAATCTTTTCTTTCGTTCCGTCTGGCTTCACTCGCGTGATTTGTTTGCCAAACATTTCCACCAAGATCACGCTGCCATCGGGCATCGCAATTGGACCTTCAGGAAAACGGAGACCAGAAGCAATTTCAGTAAATTCAGCCATGGCCAAACATTACGCCTTTTTTGAAGCGTGAATTTACGGGACTAGCTACCCATTTGAAGTTGCTCAAGTTCTTCAACAGTCATCAGCACTTCGCGAGGGCGTGAGCCTTCGCTTGGGCCAACGATGCCGCGAGATTCGAGCAAGTCCATAATGCGTCCAGCGCGAGCAAAGCCAATCTTCAGCTTGCGCTGCAACATAGATGTGGAGCCCTGGGCGCTGCGCACCACCAAGTCCATAGCCTGACGCAATAGTTCGTCGTCATCGGCATCGCCAGTGGTTCCACCAAACAAACTGTCTCCGGCATTTCCGCCAGCGGCTTCTCCATCTACGCCAGACACGTACACCACTTCCGGTGCCTGCCTGCGCCAATGTGCAACAACTTTTCTAACTTCGCTTTCGTCTACCCATGCAGACTGCACGCGCTGAGCAACAGAGGTGTTGCCCGGCAACAGCAACATGTCACCTTTACCAATCAGTTTCTCTGCACCAGGTTGATCAAGAATGACGCGGCTGTCGGTAAGGCTGGAAACGGCAAACGCCATGCGCGCAGGAATGTTGGCCTTGATAACGCCAGTGATGACGTTGACGCTTGGACGTTGAGTGGCCACGATGAGGTGAATACCCACCGCACGCGCTTTCTGTGCGATGCGGGTGATGCAGTCTTCAACATCGCGAGCCGCAACCATCATCAGGTCGTTCAACTCGTCCACCACAATCAAAATGAATGGCATGCGCTCGAACGACTTCTCGGCGCCTTCTTCGCTTTCCAACTCACCGCGGTCGTATGCAGCGTTGAAACCAGTGATGTCACGGAAGCCGGCTTCAACCAACAGGTCGTAGCGACGTTCCATTTCTTTCACTGCCCAACCAAGTGCATTGGCAGCTTTCTTCGGGTTCGTCACAGGTGGCGTAAGCAGGTGTGGCAAGCGTGCGTATTGCGCCATTTCCACTTGCTTTGGGTCAATCAAAATCATGCGCACTTGTTCTGGAGTCGAACGCATCAGCACCGAAGTAATGATGCAGTTAATCGCACTCGACTTTCCTGCACCGGTGGTTCCTGCAACCAACATGTGTGGCGTGGTGGAAATGTTCAAGAACACTGATCGGCCAGCAATGTCTTTACCTACACCAACATCAAGTGGGTGCATTGCTGTGCGTGCTTCTGGCGACACCATCAGGTCGCCAAGCGAAACCAATTCGCGTTGCGCGTTTGGTACTTCAATACCAATTGCCGACTTGCCTGGAATTGGAGCAAGAATTCGAACGTCAGTTGCAGCCATGGTGTACGCAATGTCTTTAGACAACGACGTAACTTTCGCCACCTTCACACCGCCACCAAGCGACAATTCGTAACGCGTAACGGTTGGGCCTCGTGTGTAGTCCACCAATTCGGTTTCTACGTTGTGTTCCTTCAACGCATTCACCAAAATTTCGCCACGTTCTTCAGTGGCCTTCACGTCGGCTTTTTCGTGACGGGTAATGGTGAGCAAATCTAGGTTTGGCAGTGTCCACACGCTTGGCTTCGCGCCTGGACCAAGAGGCATTTGCTGTGGTGCAGCCTTTTCAATCTTTGCCGCAGATGGGTTTGCTGCAGTGGTAACCACTGGTTTGTCTTTCAACAGCGGCTTACGTGTGCGACGAGGCTTTTCTTCTTCCTCTTCCTCGTCGTCTTCTTCAACTTCTTCTTCTACAACAGCTTTGCGCTTGCGACGCTTTGGTGCTTCGTCAAGGTCGATGTCGTAAAAAATTGGTTCGCCATACTCATCGAGTTCTTCGTCGCCTTCTTCGTCGGACGAACGAAGGTTGTCGAGCGAAACACCATCGGCCCAGGCCTTAATGCGGCGATACAACTGCGCTGGTGAGTTGCCGGTAATCAATAACACTGCGCAAAACATCACGGCGATCAACACGATGACGGCGGCAAAACTGCCCATCAAACTTTGTAGTGGTTCACCAACAATCCAACCAAACCAACCACCTGTGCGCGATACCGATGCGTTGTCGAGTTCACCAAACGAAGTTCCCCAAATAA
>JBEAOI010000169.1:0-4776 GCA_041165005.1 Actinomycetota bacterium | reverse complement strand
GAAAACGACACCTTTAAGGGCAAGAAAGGTCACGGCAAATTCATTAAGCGTGACCTCTGCCAGTACCTCAACTAATTCAGTCACCCCTTTAACAAAAAACAATCAGGAGAAACATGCAACGCATTAGCCATTGGGTCAACAACAAAGTTGTAGCCGGAACATCAGGAAACGTTGGCAAGGTGTACAACCCAGCCACCGGAGAAGTACAGGCCGAAGTTGACCTGGCATCAGTAGCCGAAGTTGATGCAGTCGTTGCAGCCGCAAAAGAAGCATTCGTAACGTGGCGTGCAACCAACTTGTCGCGCCGTGCAGAAATTATGTTCCGCATGCGCGAACTTGTTGATGCAAACCGTAAAGAACTTGCCAACATTGTTTCGCTTGAGCACGGCAAAGTGCCAAGCGATGCAATGGGTGAAATTGCTCGCGGCCTCGAAAACATCGAGTTTGCTTGCGGTATTCCTGCAATGTTGAAGGGCGGATATTCGGAGCAGGCTTCGGGTGGAGTTGATGTGTATTCAATTCGTCAGCCACTTGGTGTTGTTGCCGGAATCACCCCGTTCAACTTCCCAGCCATGGTGCCAATGTGGATGTTTGCAAACGCCATCATGTGCGGAAACACATTCGTGTTGAAGCCATCGGAAAAAGATCCATCAGCAGCGATGTTCGTTGCTGACCTGCTGCGTCAAGCAGGGTTGCCAGAAGGCGTGTTCAACGTGGTGCACGGTGACAAGGTTTCGGTAGACCGTTTGCTTGAGCACAAAGATGTTCAGTCAATTTCGTTTGTTGGTTCAACACCAATTGCGAAGTATGTATACGAAACCGGAACCAAGAACGGCAAGCGCGTGCAAGCACTTGGTGGCGCAAAGAACCACATGCTCGTGCTTCCAGACGCCGACCTCGACATGGCGGCAGACGCAGCAGTTTCTGCAGCGTACGGTTCAGCAGGCGAGCGTTGCATGGCAGTTTCGGTTGTGCTTGCAGTTGACTCCGTTGCCGACGCACTGGTTGACAAGTTGAAGTCACGCATTCCAAACATCAAAGTTGGACCAGGTACCGATCCAGCAGCCGAGATGGGACCACTCATTAGCCGCGAACACCGCGACAAGGTTGCAAGCTTTGTAACCAATGCAAATGCAGAAGGCGCAAAAGTTGTAGTTGACGGAACCGACAAGGCAAAAGATGCTGGTTTCTTCTTGAACCCAAGCCTTATCGACAACGTGAAGCCAGGCATGAAGTGCTACGACGAAGAAATCTTCGGACCAGTTCTTACCGTGATGCGCGTGAAGAGCTACCAAGAAGGCCTCGACACCATCAATGCGAACCAGTTCGGTAACGGCACAGCAATCTTCACCCGTGACGGTGGTGTTGCTCGCCAATTCCAGTTCGACGTACAAGTGGGAATGGTGGGCATCAACGTGCCAATTCCAGTTCCAGTGTCGTACTACTCATTTGGTGGTTGGAAGGCCTCGCTGTTTGGTGACCAACACATGTACGGACCAGAAGGAATCAACTTCTTCACCCGTGGCAAAGTGGTCACCTCGCGTTGGCCAGACCCACGTACATCGTCGGTCAACCTCGGTTTCCCACAAAACCGCTAATTACACGTCTACATAGTTAAGGGGAGAGCAATGGACATCGGTGTTGTATTGCAGACCACTCCGCCGTCATCGCGCGTAGTGGATTTAGCAAAGAAAGCCGAAATGTTCGGCTTTTCGCATGTTTGGACATTTGATAGTCACATTTTGTGGCAGGAACCGTATGTGATTTACAGCCAGATTTTGGCTGAAACTCGCAACGTCATTGTTGGACCAATGGTGACCAACCCTGCGACGCGTGACTGGACAGTGACAGCAAGTACCTACGCAACGCTTAATGAAATGTACGGAAATCGCACCGTATGCGGAATTGGGCGTGGCGACTCGGCGGTTCGTGTAACCAACGGCAAGCCAACAACGCTTGCAACGTTGCGCGAAAGCGTGCATGTCATTCGTGAACTTGGTTGCGGACGCGCAGTCGATTACAACGGCTCGAGCATCCGTTTCCCATGGGCTTCAAAGAGTGAGCTTGAAGTGTGGGTTGCTGCTTATGGTCCAAAGGCCCTTGCGCTTACCGGTGAAGTAGCAGATGGATTTATTTTGCAACTTGCCGACTTGAGCATTGCTGAATGGACAATCAAGGCAGTTCGCGATGCAGCGAAGGCTGCAGGACGCGATCCAAAGAGCATCAAGATCTGCGTTGCGGCACCTGCTTACGTTGGTAATGACATCACGCACATGCGTGATCAAACGCGTTGGTTCGGCGGCATGGTGGGTAACCACGTTGCAGACATCGTGGAGCGTTATGGCGAGAACTCGTCAGTACCAAAAGCACTCACCGACTACATCAAAAATCGTCAGGGTTATGACTACAACGAACACGGTCGTGCAGGCAACAGCCACACCACGTTTGTGCCAGATGAAATCATTGATCGTTTCTGCATTCTTGGAAACACCGACGAGCACATTCGTCGACTCACTGAGTTGAAGGAATTGGGCGTTGATCAGTTTGCGGTGTATCTGCAGCACGACGGCAAAGAGGAAACTCTTGAGGCCTATGGCGAGAAGATCATCCCGGCAATTCAGGATTTGGGTAAAGCCAAGCAATGAACCAACAACTGCGACGAGCGGCATATCGCACAGGAATGTTTTTTGTGTCGATTGCGCTCGTCGCTGTGTTGTGGGAGTTGTACAAAGTTGTTGGTCCTGAAAAAGGCGGCAAGCTATTTGGAGTAGCGATATTGCCGCGCTCAAATGACACGGCAATGCCGCACATTTGGGAAATGCTTAGTCGTTACGCAGAGCCTGAAATGCGCTCACCAAATTCAAAACTTATTTGGTTCGTTGTTTTGAAGGGTGCGTTCTATTCCTTTAGGTTGGCGCTTGTCGGCTTTATTCTCGGTTCGGTTATTGGGGTTGCTCTTGCGGCCCTCATGACGCGATTCAAAACCATGGAACGTGGACTGCTTCCGTATTTGGTGATTTCGCAAACGGTTCCACTGATCGCACTTGCGCCACTTGTGGTTTCGTGGGGTGGCAAGTTGGAGATCTTCGGATTTACGTGGCCTCGCTGGCTTTCGGCTTCAGTGCTCGGTGCGTTCCTTGCGTTCTTCCCAATTGCAGTTGGCACGTTGCGTGGGTTGAAGAGCGCACCCGCAGCATCGCTTGAGTTGATGGATAGCTATGCGGCTTCGTGGAAGCAAACGCTGTTCAAATTGCGTTTTCCAGCGGCAATTCCGTACATGGTTCCGGCGTTTAAGTTGGGTGCCTCGGGTGCGGTTATTGGAGTGGTGGTTGCCGAGATTTCGACGGGCCTTAAGGGTGGCGTTGGCCGTTTGATTATTGAATACGCCCGCCAAGCAACTGGCGACCCGGCAAAGGTATTTACCGCGGTATTTGGCGCAGCTGGACTTGGTCTTGCAATGGCTGGCCTAGTTGCACTTGCAGATGTGTTGTTGATGCGTAACCGACCAAAGGAGACCACCACATGAGCGCAGTTCATGTTGCGGGAGTAAGCAAAATATTCAATCAGGGAACACCAAAACAAGTAGATGCGCTTGTTGATGTGAACCTCACTGTCGAGCCAGGCGAATTTGTTTCGCTCATCGGTCCGTCAGGATGTGGCAAGTCAACGCTGTTGCGTTTGATTGCCAACTTGCTTGAACCAACCACTGGTGCAGTCACTGTTAATGGCAAGACCGCTGCGCAGTCACGACTTGATCAGGACTACGGCATGGCGTTTCAGCAAGCCGGTTTGTTTGACTGGCGTTCAGTAGCAAAAAATATTGAACTGCCACTTGAACTAAAAGGTTGGGACACCGAGAAGCGTGCAGCACGCGCAAAGGAAATGCTTGAACTCGTAAAGCTTCCTGAGTTTGCAGACCTGATGCCGTGGCAATTGTCGGGCGGAATGCAGCAACGTATTGCCATTGCTCGCGCACTTGCAGCGCACCCGCCTTTGCTGTTGATGGATGAGCCTTTTGGGGCACTTGACGAAATGACTCGTGAATATATGCAAGGCGAGTTGCTGCGTATTTGTGCCGAGACCAAAACGACGGTGGTGTTCGTAACGCACTCCATTCCAGAAGCCGTGTACTTGTCGAATCGGGTAGTGGTAATGTCGCCTCGCCCAGGTCGAATCACTGAAGTGATCAATGTGAATCTTGGCGAGAATCGCAGCGAAGACACACGTGCAGCCGACAATTTCTTTGCAGGAATTACTGCAGTCCGCGAAGCTCTCCGCGGCACACATGCAGATCATGCAAACGCAGGTGCAATTCGCGGAGTTGAAGATCGCTGATCATGACTTTCGCTAATCGCCTTCGCAACATTGCCACACCGTTCTTTTTTGGTGTCGCATTTCTTGCGTTCTGGGAAGGGGCAGTGAAGTTCTTCAATCTGAAGCCGTACTTCCTTGCTCCGCCATCAAAAATCTTGAGCAATTTCTTCGATAACGCTTCACGTATTTGGGATGCAGCGTCGGTTTCGGGAATGAATGCACTCGTTGGCCTTATTGCAGGAACAGTTTTTGGTGTTGCAATGAGCTTTATCCTCAGTCGCTTTCGCTTTTTGAACTCGCTCATTACGCCACTTGCAATTGCGCTTAACGCAGTTCCAATTTTTGTGTTAGTCGCAGTACTGAACAACATGTACTCAATTACCAGCGAGATACCACGTCGAATCATGGTCAGTCTTGTGGTGTATTTCATTGTTCTCGTGAACGTGGCAAAAGGTCTTACTC
>JBEAOI010000168.1:0-3713 GCA_041165005.1 Actinomycetota bacterium | reverse complement strand
TCCATTTCCACACATTGACCAAGAGTCAGTTGTGGAGATTCACGAAGCAATCGCTGGAAATGCACCACACCGAGATACGTTCCTGTTGGCGGGTAATGCGGTGCATGAGCAACAAACACCTGTGCGGCAATAGAAACCAAAATTTCTGGTTCTCGAATTTGTGCGAGTGCATCGGCAACCGTTGCATCAGGGGACATCACGATGACGTCCGGTGTCATTAGCGAACCTGCGGTGCCTTCGGCGTATGACAACAACTGACGCATGGTTTCCGCATCGTCGTCATCCATCGCTTCAAGTACGCGACTGCGCTGTTCACCAGGCATTTGCGCCAGCAAGTCTGCCAAGTCATCAAATTCCATTTCCTCGAACACGTTGGTCAAACGCTCCATGTCGAGGCCTTCAATCAAACGCAACTGTTCGTCTTCTGGCAACTCTTCAAGTACGTCGGCCAATCGTTCGTCATCCATTGCAGCTGCAACAAGTCGACGCTGTTCAAGAGGCAATGCGCGAATAACTGCAGCAACATCGCTTGGGTGCATGTCGCGCAAACGAGCAGCTTCTGCAGCCATTGCAGTTTGCGGCGCAAACATGTGAGCAATGTGTTCCCAATCGACAAGTCGGTAACTCGGACGTGGGTTCAACAAACTGCGTTTGGCAAGTCGAACTTTGGTGATGTGCCAACCTGGGTTACGACCAGACTGAAAAGCAAGCGCTACGTCGCTAACCGTTTCGTCGCCAATTTTTTGATCAAGAATTTCGCGACCAAGCAAACGCTCGCCATCACGTGCCCGAAATGGGTTGAGGTCGACGTCCCATGACTTCAGGCGAGCGCCGGAGTTATCGAGGGAAGCAATTCGGCTGGCGCTCACAAAAATGCTTCGGCGCTGGCTGGTAGCAACGAAGCCCAGCACACGAGGGGCCTCGGTGGCACGGCCAGAAACCACCACGATGTCATCGATTTTGCCGATGGGGGCGCCGCCCGTGTCAAGAAGTGGCAGGCGCATGACCCGAAATGCGTAAATGAGTTCGCCGACCATGTACCGAAGGCTACCTGCGACCTTTTGGCGAAGCCCGTGATTTACCGATGGCCGTTTGGAGTGTTGGCCAATTCAACCGCTACCCTTAGAGACCGCCGTACGGGGACGTAGCTCAGTTGGCTAGAGCATCTGCTTTGCAAGCAGAGGGTCGTGGGTTCGAGTCCCATCGTCTCCACCATTACGATTCAGGCTCGTCCGCATTACGCTTGTCCTACAACCGTAAGGAGACAGTCATGATCAATGCAGTAATTGTTGATGCAATTCGCAGCCCACTCGGACGCCGCAATGGCAAGTTGAAGAACTGGCACCCAGTAGATCTCGCTTCAGAGATCATGCAACAGCTTGTTCAACGCAATGACTTGGATCCTGCACTTATTGATGACGTGGTGATGGGTTGTGTAATGCAAGTTGGTGAGCAGAGCCTCAACGTTGCTCGCAACGCAGTGCTTGCTGCAGGTTGGCCAGACACCGTTCCTGGCACCACCATCGACCGCCAATGCGGTTCAAGTCAGCAAGCAGCACACTTTGCTGCACAAGGTGTTATTGCCGGTGCATACGACATTGTTGTTGCTAACGGTGTTGAAGTGATGTCACGAGTACCAATGGGTGCTTCGGTTGCCGATCGCAACTTTGGTTTCCCATTTGGCCCACGCGTGCAAGCACGTTACGAAGCAGCAGGCGGACTTGTTGGTCAAGGTATCTCGGCAGAAATGATTGCTGAGAAATGGAACATCAGCCGCGATGAACTCGACGCATTTGGTGTTCGTTCACAGGAATACGCCGCACGCGCAACACGCGAAGGTCGATTCCAGAACGAAATCATTCCTGTGCTTGACGCAGAAGGCAACATGATGACCCAGGACGAAGGTCTACGTGACACCACTATGGAGTCACTTGGAAAACTGAAGCCATCATTTCGTCCAGTAGAAGAAGGTGGCCGCGTTACTGCTGGCAACTCGTCGCAAATCACCGACGGTTCTGCAGCGTTGCTCATTATGAGCGAAGAAAAAGCAAAGCAACTCGGATTGAAGCCACGCGCTCGTTTCGTGCAATTTGCAATGGCTGCCGAAGATCCGCGTTACATGTTGACCGCACCAATTCCAGCGACAAAGAAGGTGTTGGAGCGTGCAGGTCTCACCATGGATGACATCGATCTCGTTGAAATCAACGAAGCATTTGCATCAGTTGTTTTGGCTTGGGAAAAAGAATTGCACCCAGACATGAGCAAAGTAAACGTGAACGGTGGAGCAATTGCACTCGGTCACCCACTTGGCGCATCGGGCGCACGCCTCATGACCACATTGTTGAACGAACTTGAGCGCACCGGTGGTCGCTACGGTTTGCAAACAATGTGTGAAGGCGGCGGCATGGCCAACGCCACCATCATCGAACGCCTCTAAACAGGTTTACGTACATGTTCGGAACCCTCATCTGGTTCCTTATTGGCGTGTTCATGCTGCTGATCATTTGGCGCACTGGTATGGGCATGTTGCGCAGTATGACTTCGCCCTTACCTGCACCACCTCCAGCAGGAGAAATGCGCAGAATCAATGTGCGTTACCGTTGCGGTGTGTGTGGCGTGGAACTACGCATGGTGATGGCACCAGACCAAGACCCACCGCCACCGCGGCACTGCCTTGAAGATATGGACTTCGTTGCCCCTATTGATTGAGGGTTAGTGATATTTGGTGGCAGTAAACAGGCCACCAAGCACACAGGTAAGTCCGCCGAAGAGATACCAGTTACTGCGTCCACCTGGCACAAAACCTAAGTAGTAAAACAAAATCACGAGTGCGCCAAGACCAAGCAGCACGAACATCACCACCGGTACCCAAGGAGGGCTGACACGTACCTCGCGGGCAATTGGCGGCGTGTAACGCGACGAAGCTTCAGCGATGTTGTTGCCGTGCATCGATTTTGGGTCGGCATGATCAAGACGATGAGTCTCGTGCAAGCGATGGTTTGGTTGCGTTCCCTTTGGAGTGGTGCGTCCGCCGGTACGTCGTTTGTTTGGCGCCATGAGACTTTCAGTGTAGGGCAAAAATGAGGTTTGACCCGAGGCAATGTTCTGGCAGGCTTACTGCGTGACACGCATTCTGGTGATCGACAATTTTGACAGCTTCGTGTACAACCTCGTGCAGTACTTGGGTGAACTTGGTGCCGAACCTGTTGTCATTCGCAACAACGAAATGTCGGTGCACGACGCTGCTGCGTTACAACCGGATGGCGTGTTGTTGTCGCCTGGCCCAGGTCGTCCAGAAGATGCAGGAATACTGTGCGATGCCATTCGCGAGTTTGCGGGCCGAGTACCCGTGTTTGGTGTGTGTCTTGGACATCAAGCGATTGGTCAGGTGTACGGCGGAAACGTGGTGCGTGCACCCGAGTTGTTACATGGTAAGACTTCGCCCATTCATCACTTCAACGAAGGTGTGTTTGCTGGTTTGCCAAATCCTATGCCTGCAACCAGGTATCACTCGTTGATTATTGAACGCGAAACTCTTCCTGAAACGTTGACTGTGACCGCGCAGACAGAATCAGGAATGATTATGGGTGTGCGTCATCGCGATCTTGACATTGAGGGAGTGCAGTTTCATCCTGAAAGCATTCTTACTACTTCAGGTCACGACATGATTGGCAACTTTGTGCAGCGCGTTGCTGCGTTCGCGCATTAATTCG
>JBEAOI010000167.1:0-4151 GCA_041165005.1 Actinomycetota bacterium | reverse complement strand
GTATTCAACGATGCATCCCAAGTTGCCTTGAAGTCTGCAACGGTGATTGGTGAGCCATCTTCCCACACTGCTTCTGGAGCAATGTCGTAAGTAATGGTCATACCTGCACTGGTTGACTCTGGTGCTGTGTAGTCATAGGTACGTGTTGCACAAGCTTCAAGGCTTGTGAACGCTGCACCTTCATTGCTTTCGCCGCTACTGCCACCGCATGCTGCCACTACAAGTGACAACGCTGCGAAACCAGCAACAACTCCAGCGAGTTTGTTGGTTTTCTTCACTCTCGACCTCCCCGTCGATTAGGTGGGTGTTACCCCAATTGGGTCGGGGAACAAATCCCCGACATGTGAAGTAAAGGCTACTAGCGAGCGAGGATGACAACTAACGAGATCGGTATTGAACGATTCTCGCGAACTCGGCAGGGTCAAGGGATGCCCCACCTACCAAGGCACCGTCAATGTCGGGCTGAGCCATGATTTCAGCGATATTTGCGGCCTTCACACTTCCGCCATATTGCAATCTGATTGCACTTGAAGCTTTTTCACCCGAGGTCTCCTGCACTTGGGCCCGGATAGCGCCAATCACGGCTTGAGCATCGCCGGCCGTTGCCGTACGGCCTGTGCCGATAGCCCATATCGGTTCATAGGCAATGACCATGTTGCACACTTGATCAACCGTACGTCCTACAAGTGCAGCACGAACCTGACCAATAACTTTTTCTGTTGTCTTTCCGGCCTCACGCTCTTCAAGAGTTTCGCCAACGCAGACAATCGGATACATATTCAACTTCTGAACTGTGGTGATTTTTTTCGAAACATCTGCATCAGTTTCTCCAAATAACTCACGTCGTTCGCTATGCCCCACAATGACGTACTGCACACCGAGCTTTGCGAGAAATGCTGCGGCGACTTCTCCGGTGAAGGCACCCTTTTCTTCCCAATGACAATTCTGCGCGCCAAGATGAATGCGCAGTTCATCTGCGTCAATTAGCGTTTGTACGCTACGAATGTCGGTGAATGGTGGATGTATAGAAACATCAACTGCGCTGTAGTCATCCTTTGTCAGCAAGTAAGCAAGCTTTTGCAAACTTTGAATTGCTTCAAAATGATTGTTATGCATTTTCCAGTTACCGCTAATGAGCGGTTTCCGATACACGGTGCTATCTGGCATTTGGTGCTCCTCGCAATGCGGCAAGACCAGGAAGGTCGCCAAGTTCTAAATATTCAAGTGATGCGCCACCACCTGTTGACACATGGTCGACTTCATCATCAAGTTTGAATTGCGCGAGTGCAGCTGCGGAGTCGCCACCACCTACAACGGTGAATGCTTTCGTGTCGGCAACAGCCTGTGCAACGGTCTTTGTACCAGAAGCGAATCGAGGATCTTCAAACATTCCCATCGGGCCGTTCCAAAACACTGAACGCGCGTCCATGATGATGTCAGTGAACGCAGCTGCAGAACCTGGCCCAATATCTAATCCTTTTGCACCTTCCGGCAATCGAATACCAAAGGTTTGATACACACCTTGCGCATCAAGACCGATGATGTCCTCTGGTAGATGAATCGGAACGGGCCCGGCAAGAAGTTGCTTGCAAATGTCGATTTGATCGCGCTCGCAGATGGAATCTCCAACCGGGTAACCCTGTGCCGCGAGAAAAGTGAAGCACATGCCACCACCAATAATGAAGGCATCAACGCGCTGTTGCAGTGCCTCAATTACGCCGATTTTGTCACTTACTTTTGCTCCGCCGAGCACCGCAACGAATGGACGTTTCGGCTTCTCGCGTAGATCTCCCAACACATCCACTTCACGCTGTAGCAACCTTCCCGCAGCTGAAGGCAATGTACGTGATGGACCAACGATTGAAGCGTGTGATCGATGTGCAGCACCAAACGCATCATCCACATACATATCGATCCCCTGAATCAACTGACTAACAAACGCTGGATCGTTGCCTTCCTCGCCTGGATTGAACCTCAGGTTCTCCAGTAGTTCTACCCCTGGAGCCAGTTCGGCGAGACGCGCACGAACAGGTGCCATGGAGTATTTCGCATTTGGTGAGCCTTTAGGACGACCGAGATGACTTGCACAGACAACATGTGCACCTCGACTTGTTAGGTATTCAATAGTCGGCAGTGCCGCACGAATACGAAAGTCATCAGTAATGATGCGCGCGTCGTCAGGTCCTTCCATTGGAACGTTGAAGTCCGTTCTTACGAGAACCCGCTTACCTGATACGTCGCCGAGATCTTCTAGCGATGGAACGCGAGACATGAATGCAATTACTTCGATGAACCAATGTGTTTGGTGAGATCAACAAGGCGATTTGAATATCCCCACTCGTTGTCATACCAACCAAGAACCTTCACAAGGTTGCCCATGGCCATGGTGAGATCGCTGTCAAATACGCACGAGTGCGCATTCGTAACAATGTCACTTGAAACGATTGGCGCATCGGTGTACTCAAGCACACCCTTTAGCGGTCCATCAGCAGCCTTCTTGAACGCTGCATTGATTTCTTCTTTGGTCGGAGTTGAGTTCAACACGGCAACAAAGTCTGTGATCGAACCTGTGGGAACCGGAACACGCAAGGACGTTCCATCCAACTTGCCCTTCATCGATTCGAGAACGAGGCTTGTTGCACGAGCGGCACCAGTACCGGTTGGGGTGATGTTGATTGCAGCACCACGCGCACGACGCAAATCGCTGTGCGGACCATCAACAAGCTGCTGGTCGCCCGTATATGCATGGATAGTTGTCATCAAACCTTTCTCCACACCAAACGCATCATCGAGCACCTTCACCATTGGCACGAAGCAGTTGGTTGTGCAACTGGCATTCGACACAACCTTGTGTTTATTGCGGTCAAAATCCTGGTGATTCACGCCGTAAACAAACGTTGCGTCCGCACCGGCTGATGGCGCGGAGACAATGACAATTGGGGCTCCGGCATCGAGGTGAGCAGCTGCCTTGTCGCGATCGGTGAAGAATCCTGTCGATTCAATGACCACGTCCACGCCTAGTGATGCCCAAGGCAATTCCTTTGGGTCACGATGCTGGAGCACCTTCAATATTTTGCCGTCAATACTGATTCCGTCATCAACTGGTTTGATGTCATTTGGCAAAATGCCAAGTACAGAGTCGTACTTCAACAAATGAGCCATGGTCTTGATATTGCCGAGGTCATTGACCGCAACGATCTCAATTGGTGCCTTTGCTGCTTGCACTGCACGAAAGAAGTTACGACCGATGCGACCGAAACCGTTGATACCTACGCGAATTGGAGTGTTTGCCATAGAGGCAGACATTAGCAACCGCGCGACTACCGCGCGATATCTCGGTGAATAACCCGCGGGTTGTGCCCCAATTGAATGAACTTTCGACCAATCTCTTCTGCAATAGCAACAGATCGGTGCCTGCCCCCAGTGCACCCTATTGCAACAGTGAGATAGCTCTTTCCTTCGGCCCGATAAGCAGGAATAAGCATTCCGAACAACGCATCAATTTTGTCCACAAACTCAACGGCCAACGGTTGCTGAAGCACGAAGTCTGATACCGCTTGATCTAAACCACTCAAAGGACGCAAATTCTCGTCCCAATGAGGATTCGGTAAAAACCGAACATCGAAAACCAAATCCACATCAAGAGGAATGCCGTGTTTGTAACCAAATGACTCAACAGTCAGCTGCATCACGTCTTTTCCGCCTACTGCAGCAAACAGATCTTGAATTTGGGATTTCAATTGGTGCACATTCAACGAAGATGTGTCAATAACTAAGTCCGCAGAACCCTTCACTTGTTCAAGTAGCGAACGTTCCTTAAGGATTGCTTCTTCCACACTTACCGTTGCGCTACTTAACGGATGCTTTCGCCGTGTTGCCCCATAGCGCTTTACCAACTCTGATGTTGAAGCGTCCAGATACAGAATTCGTACTCGATGACCAGCTTCACGCAAGTTAGCAACCACGTCTATCGCATTGGTTTGATTAGATGGAGTGCCAAGAACGAGAGCGAGTTGAAGATCCTCTGCCCCGTTCTCTGCCAGTTCAACGACCTTGTCGACAAGTGTTATGGGCATATTGTCAACAACAAACCAGCCCAGATCTTCAAGATCATCTGCAGCCTGTGAACGACCAGCACCTGACAACCCAAC
>JBEAOI010000166.1:0-2823 GCA_041165005.1 Actinomycetota bacterium | reverse complement strand
GTGAACACTTCAATTGGGCCAGCAGTTGAACCAAAGCGAACGCGAGCACCCTCGCTGCGGCCGATCCAGTTGCGTTGCATCAACTTGATTGCGTCTGGCCAATCAAGGCGGTCGAGGTCGTCCAACAAACGGTCTGCGTATTTTGTAATGCGCATGGTCCACTGACGCATGTTGCGTTTGAACACGGGGTAGTTGCCAATGTCGCTTCGACCTTCGGCGGTTACTTCTTCGTTGGCAAGAATGGTTCCAAGACCGGGGCACCAGTTCACTGGTGCATTCGACAAGTACACCAAGCGGTGATTGTTAATGGCGTCTTGTTGTTCAACTTTGCTTAAGCCAGACCATGCACCCATGCCCGTGTCTCGTTTGCCCGAAGCAAACTCGTCAACAAGTTCGGAAATTGGTCGCGCGCGGTTTTGTGTTTCGTCGTACCACGAGTTGAAAATTTGCAAGAAGATCCACTGTGTCCACTTGTAAAACTCTTCGTCAGTGGTGCTTACGCTGCGACGTGCATCGTGACCCAAACCAAGCCGGCGCAATTGTCGACGCATGTTGGCGATGTTTGATTCGGTGTTAATGCGCGGATGAATTCCCGTCACGATGGCGTGTTGTTCTGCTGGCAAACCAAAACTGTCGTAACCAAGCGCGTGCAACACGTTGTAACCGGTCATGCGCTTGTAACGTGCGAACACGTCGGTTGCGATGTAGCCAAGTGGGTGACCTACGTGCAGGCCGGCACCCGACGGATACGGAAACATGTCGAGTACGAACAGCTTTTCGCGGCCTGCAACCTTTTCGGGTTGTGCAAGTGGGCCAGCAGGGTTTGGTGCTTCGAAGGTGCCTGCGGCTTCCCAATGGTCTTGCCATTTGGACTCGATTTGATTGGCCAGGCCCGAGGTGTAGCGGAAGGCGGGAATCTTGGATTCTGGGTCGTTTCCGCTGATTGAACCCTGTGGGCGCTTTGCTGACATAGCCTCCGTATCGTAGATGAGCCAAGCGGCAAAACCGCCGTGTTTGGATCGGAAAGGCAGTGCAGGTAACACGATGGGCAGACCACAGGGCCGTTCACGCGGGCGTTCATCGAATAGCCGCAAGCACAGCTACCCACGCGAAGCCCGCATTAGCGAGACCGTGCGCGAAGTAGTGGCCGAAGAACTATTGCGCATTGATGATGATCGCTTGGCCTTCGTCAGCATTACAGCAATTGACGTTGACGCTGAAATGAACCGCGGCATTGTGTACTACGACTCGTTACAAGGCCCAGAAGGTGACGCTCAGATTTTGGCTGCGTTTAGTCATTACCGCAAACAACTGCAGTCGGCTATTGCCACGCAAGTTCATGCACGTCGCACACCAGTTTTGGAATTCCGCCCAGACGATGCAATTCGTGCAGCAGCACGCATTGACGAAGTGTTGCGCAATGATCCAATGCATACGCGCAATCTTTCCGACGACACGGAGTAGCAATGGCGAAACGCCGTCCGCCAACCGTGCACGGTTTGGCACTCATTGACAAACCTGCAGGCATGACTAGTCATGACGTGGTGAGCAGACTGCGTAAGCAACTAAATGAGCGACGCATTGGCCACGCAGGAACGCTCGACCCCGATGCAACCGGTGTGATGGTGGTGGGAGTTGGCTATGTCACTCGATTGATGCAGTTTTTGAGTGGCATGGATAAGACCTACACATGCGAAGTGGTGTTTGGAACAGAGACGAACACGCTTGACGATTCGGGAACCGTTACTGCCACGTTCGACATGGGCGAGTTGACGCTTGATGCAGTGCGCGCTGCCGCAACAAAACTGACGGGCCCAATTATGCAAGTTCCACCCATGGTGTCGGCATTGAAGGTTGATGGAAAGCGTTTGCACGAACTTGCGCGTGAAGGAATAGAAGTTGAACGTAGGCCACGACCAGTGACGGTGTATTCATTTGATGTGCATAGCGTTCGTGTTGAAAATGGTGTGAGTATTGCGAATATTGAAGTTCGTTGTTCGTCGGGAACATACGTGCGCACACTTGCGGCCGACCTGGGCGCGTTGCTCGGTGGAGGAGCGCACTTGCGAAACTTGCGTCGCACCACAGTTGGCGATTTCGTGCTTGCTGATTGCACCAGCATTGAAGATGCGAAGTTGCTTGAACCAATAACCGCATTGCGTTCGATGACTCGCGTGGTTGCCGATGCTGAAACCGCTGTGAAAGTTCGTCACGGTAGGTCGTTTCCGGCGTGGGAAGGCAGCGCGCCATGGGCTGTTGTAGATGAAGCTGGTGCATTGCTTGCGGTGTATGAGCAAGACGGACCGAATGCAAAACCATCAGTGGTTTTGGCCGAAGCGATAGCGTAAATATTCGTGCTTGTTCTACGTGATACCGATACCGCAGCTGCGCCTACTCGTCGATCTGTAGTCACCATTGGCGCATACGACGGTGTGCATAAAGGCCACCGTGCGGTTATTGCCCATGTGCAAGCCGAAGCGGAACGACTGGGGTGTCAGGGAGTTGTAGTCACGTTCGATCGTCACCCGGCCTCGGTTGTGCGACCAGAATCGGCACCGAAACTGCTGACTGACGGCGACCAAAAGATAGAGCTCCTTGCCGGAACGGGCATTGACGCCACGTTCATCGTGCATTTCGACGAAGCGGCTTCAAAGGAAGACCCTGCCGCATTTGTGAAGCGCGTGCTGGTGGATGCATTGGGTGCGAAGTTGATTGTTGTTGGCGAAGACTTCCACTTTGGTTACAAGCGCGGCGGCAATGTTGCCATGTTGCGCGAACTAGGCAAGCAGTACGACTTTGATGTTGTGCCAATGCAGTTGGTGC
>JBEAOI010000165.1:0-3270 GCA_041165005.1 Actinomycetota bacterium | reverse complement strand
CAATGAATGTCGATGTCACAGAATCGTCAATACCTGCAGAGACAGGAATTACTGATGTTGCTGTCAGTTTCACAAAAGGTTGTTATCCGGGGCAGGAGTTAGTGGAGCGCATGGACTCACGCGGGTCTATCGCGCCACGACAATTGCGATACGTGCAAGTTGGCGAGGGCACTGTGGTTGGTCAGGAAGTAGAACATGACGGACGTCAAGGAACGGTTACATCAATCAGCAGTACACATGCGCTTGTGGCCTTCAAGCGATGACCGTGATTAACGCAATACATTCCATAACGCTGATCGCTGCAGGAAGTGATACCTCTGATTTTGCCGATGTCGCAGTTCCTGCATGGGGCTGGCCAGCGCTTATCGGCATCATCAGCACAATGCTGCTTGTGGATATTTTGGTTGTCCATCGTCGTGCGCATGTAATCAAATTGAAAGAAGCACTCACTGAGTCCATCGTGTGGATCAGTTTTGGTGTGGCATTTATGTTCGTGGTGTGGTGGATGTTTAGAGGGCAAGCTGATGGGCATAAGGCCGGCATCGAGTACATCAGCGGATATCTGATTGAGAAGAGCCTCAGTGTTGACAACGTGTTTGTCTGGGCGATGATCTTTACGCATTTCCAAGTTCCTCGGCAGTATCAACATCGTGTGTTGTTCTGGGGGATCTTCGGTGCCCTTGTATTGCGTTTGGCATTCATTTTCCTTGGTATCGCTGTAATCGAGCGATTCAACTACATCTTGATTGGGTTCGGCGCATTCCTCATCTACACCGGTTATGGCGTACTTCGTCACGGCGATGATGACACCAACCCTTCAGAGACCAAAACGATGAAGTTGTTTCATAGGTTTGTACCCACAACTGACGAACTAGACGGCCAGAAGCTGATCACCCGTGTTGATGGAAAACGTTTCGCCACTCCGTTACTTGCGGTACTGGTGATCATCGAGATATCCGACCTGATTTTTGCGGTTGACTCGGTACCTGCCGTGTTGGCTGTGAGCCACGAACAGTTCATTGTGTTCGGCGCAAATGCTTTTGCCATTATGGGGCTGCGTGCGCTGTACTTCCTGTTTGCGGACATCAAAGATCGATTCCGTTATCTCAAGCCTGCAATCTCGATTTTGCTTATCTTCGTAGGCGCAAAAATGCTGATTGCTCACTGGTATCACGTATCAACGGTGTTCTCTCTTGGCTTCATTTTGACTGTCATGACTGTGGCGATAGTGGCTTCTGTGATTCATGACCGTAAGCACTATTCTCCTCAGGGTGGCAATCGCTGACGAAGACATTGAGCGGCTCCGGGACACGGTGTCGCTGGTTGATGTTGTTCAGTCCTATTTGCCATTGCGCAGGGTAGGCCGAAACTGGGTTGGGTTGTGCCCGTTCCATGCCGAGAAATCGGGCTCGTTCAATGTGCGCGAAGAGACAAAGCGGTATCGCTGCTTTGGATGTGGTGCAGCTGGAGACGTGTTTAAGTTTGTGCAGGAAATTGAGCACCTGGATTTCGTGGGGGCCATTGAGCACCTTGCGAACAAGGCGGGCATACAACTGAATTACACCACGGGCGGCCAAAGCAAAGACCGCCAGCGTCGCAAGCAACTTGTTGAAGTAATGAATAAAGCTGTCGAGTGGTATCACGATCGGTTGTTGAATGCACCAGATGCACGTGCAGCACGTGACTACTTGCGCGAGCGCGGCTTATCTGGAGATGTTGCACGCCAATTCAAAATTGGCTGGGCGCCGGACGACTGGGATGCCATGAGCAAAGACATCGGTGTGCCGATTGATTTGTTGCAGGAAGTTGGACTTGCCTTTATCAACAAGCGTGGTCGCCCGCAGGATTCGTTCCGTGCTCGTGTGTTGTTTCCCATTTTTACCGACGCAGGTGACGCGGTTGCCTTTGGCGGTCGTATTCTTCCGGGAAGCACCGACCCGGCGAAATATAAGAACTCCTCCGAGACCACGATCTACGCAAAATCAAAAACGTTGTACGGATTGAATTGGGCGAAGCAAGACATTGTTACCACCGACGAAGTAATCGTGTGTGAGGGCTATACCGATGTCATCGGTTTCCACCGTTCAGGAATTACCCGCGCAGTGGCAACTTGCGGAACTGCATTGACAGAAGAGCACGTACGTTTGCTGAAACGATTCGCCAACAAAGTGGTGCTTGCCTTTGATGCAGACAATGCGGGACAAGGTGCAGCCGAGCGGTTTTATGAATGGGAGAGTCGCTACAAGGTGCAGGTGAGTGTTGCCAAGTTTCCTGATGGCAAAGATCCGGGCGACCTGGCATCGAGTGACCCAGAAGCATTGGCAACCGCAATTAAGAATGCTCAACCGTTTCTTGGTTTCCGATTGCAGCGCGTGCTCAATGCAGGCTCGATTGCAACCCCCGAAGCTCGTTCGCGAACCGCAGAGCAAGCAATGGCCGTCATTAATGAACACCCTGACATGAACGTGCGCAAAATTTACGCAGGGGAAGTGGCAAGTCACGTGGGTATTGCCGCAGCAGATTTGGTCAAGCTTGCAGAGCGAGGCTCACGTCGGCCAGAAGTTCGCGCCGTCGTTCCTTCGCAGTCTGGCCATAAGCGCGAAAGCGCCGAATTTGTTGTTCTGGCACTCATGATTCAGGACTGGAATGCCATTGCATCGTGGATGAATGAGGCTTTATTTGCTGACGATGTCTATCGCAGGGCGTTTCTGGCACTGATTGCCACAGAGGGAGAACTGACCGCAGCCCTCGACACAGCAGACCCAGAGGCTCGTGAAGCGTTAGAACGGGCGGCCGTTGCTGACGTAGAGTCACAACCAGATGCTGAAGCATTTAATCTCATTTCTGCGGCAGTGCGGCGCGAACTTTCGTTGCGTGTCAAGAACGTTGATCCTGAACAAATCCGGATTGACCGCGATGCACGAATGCTGCTGGAGCACATGGAAAATCCGGCAACTGCGCATGATGCCGCTGAACAGCTTTTGGGTTGGTTGAAGATGCGCTCGGGTGATCACGCATGAGAAGTTCAATTTCTAACGACTCAGGCCCAGATGCTGTTCGCATGTATCTCAATGAGATTGGGCAAGTGGATTTGCTCAATGCAGAAGATGAACGCCGCCTTGGCAAACTGATTAAAGATGGACTTGCGGCTCAGGTTGCACTTGATGCTGGTGATGGAAAACTTGGTTTACGCGAACGTCGAGCTTTGCAGCGTGAGATAAAGGAAGGTGAGAAGGCAAAAGAGCACATGGTGCGCGCCAATCTTCGCAT
>JBEAOI010000164.1:0-3249 GCA_041165005.1 Actinomycetota bacterium | reverse complement strand
CACCTCTTCTCGCTTCACCCTGCAAACGGAGTCGACGCGGAAGTCTTCCGCAGTGTCGGTAATTCACTCACCCGAATTTTTGTAGTCCAGATTTTCTTCTACGGTTTAAGCGCACTTACTTCCGCGCTGCTCAATGCTCGCAAATTGTTTTTTGCTGCGGCATGGTCACCAGCACTCGCCAACATGGTGACCATCGGATTCTTTTGTCTTTTGCCACTCACGAAATCTGGCGACAACCTGTCCATCAATTCGGTGCAAAACGATCAAGCCGCAATCTGGATCCTTGGTCTTGGCACCACGCTGGGAATTGCCGTGATGGCGATAGTTCAAGGCATAGCCGTGTTGCGACACGGCATGACATTTACCTTTGCCCCGCGGTTCACTCATCCGGCAGTAAAAAAACTCATTCAACTGTCTCTATGGACACTTGGCTATGTTGCCGCCAACCAAGTTGCTCTTGTGGTCATTAAAAACCTGGCGTCACCGGGAAGCGGTGGAGTAGATGCGTATTCCAAAGCATTCGTATTGCTGCAACTTCCGCATGGCCTGCTCGCTGTTTCCATAGCCACAACATTCGTTCCCGATCTCGCCCGCATGTTCCACCGAGGAGACCACCAACAGTTCTCGCAGACCATGGCAAGTGGCATTCGACTAACGGCACTACTCACTATTCCTGCGTCATGTGGACTCTGGGTCATGTCGAAGCCCATCATCGGATTGCTCTTTCAACATGGAAACTTCTCGGCAGCAGCAACGGAAAACACTGCACGAGCGCTTTCTGGTCTTGCAATTGGATTGGCCGGGTTCTCTGTTTACCTGTTTGTACTTCGTGGCTTCTATGCGCGCAATGACACGCGCACACCGTTCTTCATCAACGTTGGCGAAAATGTAATCAATATTGTGCTTGCAATCGTGCTTGTGGAAAGGCACGGAGTATTTGGGTTAGGGCTGGCGTTCTCTATTGCTTATCTTGTGTCAGCATTAGTTGCCCTGCTCGTTCTAGAAAGCACCGAAGTTGACATCAAACTTTCTGAACTGGCGTTCAACATTGCTCGTATTGCATTTGCCGCAGGTGCAATGACTTGTGCAGTGTGGTTTGCCAATCAACACATTGGCAGCGACGCTGGGCTTGGTGCATTAACCCGTGTATTCGCAGGCACATTGATTGGAGTTGCAACATATGTTGTTGCGCTCAGCGCACTTGGCGAGAAAACGATGCGCGATTACTTGTCGAGCAAAATAACGAGATCGTCACGATGAACGAGTTCTGGGTCTACCCCGTCAGGTAGATCACTGCTTTGCAACCCTGCAGCTGCCCCGGCCTGCACCGCATCAATGCCCACCATGCCTCGGGCAAATGAAACACCCCGGACGTCAACAATTTCTACGGTGTCACCCGCCGCGAAGTCTCCACTTACTTCTACAACTCCAGCGTGCAGCAGCGATGTATTGCGAGTAATCAATGCGTTCTTTGCGCCATCGTCTACAACAACCGAACCCACGTGCTGAGCAGCAAATGCGATCCAAAGTTTTCTTGCCGAGAGATTTCGGTTGTGTGGCAGGAATTGCGTACCTACTCCAGCCTTCTGATCAATCGCATCCTGCAACACATTGGCCCTGCTTGCACTGGCAATCACCGTGCGCACACCCGACCAGGATGCAATACGCGCAGCAGAAAGTTTTGAAGCCATTCCACCACTTCCGCGAGCGGTTCCGGCAGAACCTGCGTTCACCGACAACAGCGGATCGTCTGCTCCAACTTGCTCTACGAGTGTTGCCGAAGCATCTGTACGTGGGTCTGCCGTATACAAACCGCCGATGTCGGTAAGTAAAACGAGCGCATCGGCACCAACACTGTGCGCAACGAGTGCAGCAATACGGTCATTGTCACCAAAGCGAATTTCATCGCTGGCGATGGCATCGTTTTCGTTAATGATCGGAACACAACCAAGTTCGAGCAATCGACCAAGCGTTTGACGTGCATGCAAGTACTGCGTGCGATCAATGAAGTCGTTTGGCACTAACAACACCTGTGCGCCAATGAGACCGCGCGCAGACAAGTACTCGTTGTAGCGATTCATGAGCTGGCTTTGCCCTACCGCCGCAAGCGCCTGCAATGTTTGCGTGTCGGTTGGGCGCTGACTCATTCCAAGCGCTGCAACGCCACCCGCAACCGCACCAGAGGTAACCACCAGCACCTCATGCGACTGCTCACGCAACTGTGCAACTTGATTGCACAGGGTTTCAATTGCGTGGTTGTTGATTGCACCATGCTCATCGGTTACCGACGATGTTCCGATTTTGACAACGATTCGCATCATTAACTCTCTGGTGTGTACTCGAAACTAAACGTACCAATGTGCACAACGGTTCCTTCAATAGCGCCGGCACGCGCAAGCAAGCGATGCACGCCAAGGCTCTTCAAACGCTCGTCAATGTAATTCATGGCATCTGGCGTTGTGACATCGTTTAACGCAACCGCGCGCTCTACTTCGCGCCCATGAATTCGGAATTCCAATTCGCCAAGCTTTTCAATGCGCGAACCTTCAGCCTTTGGCTTTATGACTACAGCACCTTGCTTAGGTGGTTCAAGCGTGCGCGCATGCTTCACCAAGTCGGCGAGGTCGCCCAACACCTTGCGCACTCCATCGCGAGTAACTGCAGACATCTTGGAGCCCTTCCAGGCTGCAATAGTGTCGGCTTCAGCAGCATCGGTTTTTGTTGCAACGACCAATCGTGGGCGCTCCAAAAGATCTGGTCGATACTCGCCCAACTCGTGCAACAAAATTCTTTCCTGTTCTTGCGCAGACATACCGTCCATTGGTGCAAGGTCCACGAGTACGCACAACACACGAGCACGCTCAATGTGTCGAAGGAATTGATGACCAAGGCCTTTACCTTGACTCGCACCTTCAATGATTCCTGGAATGTCGGCGATGATGAATTCAGTTTCTGCGTCAAGGCGTACAACACCAAGGTGTGGTTCAAGGGTGGTAAACGGATAGTTCGCAATCTTTGGCTTTGCTGCCGACACCGAACTAATAAATGTGCTCTTCCCTGCATTTGGAAAACCAACCAAAGCAACGTCTGCCATGAGTTTCAATTCGAGTTTCAACCACCGTTCGAGCCCATGCTCACCTTGCTCGGCAAACTTTGGTGCGCGACGACGGTTTGACAAGAAACGTGCGTTACCGCGACCACCTTGTCCACCCCGTGATGCACACCACTTCGAACCGTGCACTGGCAGGT
>JBEAOI010000163.1:0-5363 GCA_041165005.1 Actinomycetota bacterium | reverse complement strand
GTTGAGTGATCTGCATTGAAATGAGCCAACGGCGACGATCAAATTTGTCGGCAAGCACTCCAGCGAAAATGGACAGAAAGAGCAGTGGTCCAAGTTGGGCAAAAATCATGATGCCAACGAGTGAGGCCTTGCCGGTGCGGTGGTACACGTAGGCGGGGAGCACCACGTTCTGCATCCAGGTGCCGATATTTGAGGCGAACGATCCCGACCACACCATTCGAAAGTCGCGCGAAGCGAGGGCGGCTTGGACTGAACCAGGCTTATGTCGGTTCGGGGAGTCGTTGTCGAGAGTAATGTCGGTCATGTGGAGCAAGAACAAACTACAACGCAACCAACTTCATACTCATTACTGAGTGATAAGTCACAGGCTCCCTTTTGCGAGTCTCCTCGCGGAGTGTTTAGCGAGTGCCCTCACTGTGGATCAAGCCTGTATGCAGAGCATGCACACTTTCGCTGCGCAACGTGCGGTTGGCGCGACTCGTGCTGCGACTAACTCAACGCAGTTAGTGGGTCAACACAGGAAAGATTGAGTTCGCGAGCTACAGCATCATTCGTGATGTTTCCTCGAGCAGTATTCAATCCATGACGAATTGCTTCGCTGTTCCTAATTGCATCATGTGCACCAAGTCGAGCGATCTCTAGTTGATACGGCAACGTTGCGTTTGTTAGCGAGTATGTACTGGTGTACGGAACTGCGCCAGGCATGTTGCCAACCGCATAGTGCACCACTCCATGTTGCATATAAACAGGGTCGGTGTGTGTTGTCTCGCGAGTAGTTGCAATGCAGCCACCTTGGTCTACCGCAACGTCAACAATGACCGAGCCTGGTTTCATCGATCGAACCATGTCTTCACTCACAACGATTGGTGCGCGTGCACCAGCAACCAACACTGCGCCAACTACTAAGTCGGCATCAACAAGAGCGCGCTCGATTGATCCGCGGTTTGATGCGAGTGTTGTTGTCCGACCAACACAAATTTGATCAAGGTGGCGCAGTCGATCGAGGTTCTTGTCCAAGATTGTGACGTTGGCAAGCATTCCGGCAGCAATCCATGCTGCGTTGTAGCCGACGTTGCCAGCACCGATCACGACAACATTTGCAGGACGAACGCCTGGAGCACCGCCCATGAGTACACCCCGGCCACCTTGCGGACGTTCGAGGAATCGTGCACCAGCCTGAGTGGCAAGTCGTCCGGCAATTTCACTCATTGGTGCAAGCAGCGGCAGCGAACCGTCTGCAGACTGCACCGTCTCGTATGCGATAGCGGTGGTTCCCGAGGCAACGAGTGCTGCGGCAACTTTTGGATAAGCGGAAAGGTGCAAATAGGTGAACAGCGTCAAATCGCTGCGCAAATATCCGAACTCTTCTTCTTTTGGTTCTTTGACCTTGACCACCATCTCCTGCGACCACGCGTCAGCGGCGGTCTTCACGATGGTTGCGCCAGCTGCCACAAATTCAGCATCAGAAATTGAGGCTCCTTCGCCTGCGCCGGTCTCAACAAAGACGTCTATCCCTAAACGCTCAAACTCCCGAACGCCATCTGGCGTGAGCGAAACCCGACCTTCCATGGTCTTGATCTCTTTAGGAACTCCAACTGTTTTTACCCCACGAGCGACGCTGCTTGTAGCCATACCCCATGTCTAGTCCACTGGATAGTCTTGTGTCATGAAATCCTTCAATAACTTCATCAATGGCAAAGAAGTACCGGCCCGCGACGGACGCACAACCCCAGTTATCGACCCAGTAACGGGCGAGCAATATGCAACTGCGGCGTTGTCTGGCGCAAATGATGTTGATGATGCAATGAAGGCTGCGGCAGTCGCTGCTGAGTCTTGGAAGAACACCACTCCGGCAGTTCGCCAAAAGGCAATCAATGACATTGCCGATGTGATGGAAAAGCACATGACCGAACTCATCGAAGCGGAAATTGAGAACACGGGTAAGCCACGTGCAATTACCTTCAGCGAAGAAGTGCCTCCGATGATGGACCAGATTCGTTTCTTTGCAGGTGCTGCGCGAATGCTTGAAGGAAAGAGTGCAGCAGAATACGTACCGAACTTCACCTCATATATACGTCGTGAGCCAATTGGTGTGTGTGCACAAGTTGCGCCATGGAACTATCCGCTCATGATGGGTGTTTGGAAGTTCATTCCAGCAATTGCAGCTGGCAACACCACTGTCTTGAAGCCAAGCGACACCACGCCTGCATCAACAGCACTTATTGCCAAGATCATTGGCGACATTTTGCCTCCAGGAGTTCTCAACGTTGTATGTGGAGACCGCGACACGGGTCGCGCAATGGTCGATCACGACATTCCAGGAATGGTTTCGGTAACTGGCTCTGTTCGCGCAGGTATGGAAGTTGCTGCTGGCGCATCAAAGTCACTGAAGCGCTTGCACCTCGAACTTGGAGGAAAGGCTCCAGTCATCATTTTTGATGACGCCGACTTGGAACTTGCTGCAGAAACCATTGCGATGACCGGTTACTTCAACGGCGGTCAGGACTGCACCGCTGCTACTCGTGTTATTGCCGGACCAAAGGTGTACAACGATTTCGTCACGCTGCTTACCGAGCAAGCCAAGAAGACCAAAACTGGTCGACCAGATGAAGACGTGCTGTACGGACCGTTGAACAACAACGTTCACCTCAGCAAGGTTGCTGGCTTCCTTGATCGCGTACCAAAGCACGGCAAGGTCAACACCGGTGGCTCGCAAATTGGCAACAAGGGCTACTTCTTTGAGCCAACCGTGGTCTCCGACCTGTTGCAAAGCGATGAGATGATTCAGAACGAAATCTTCGGACCGGTCATTACGGTGCAGAAGTTCAGTGATGAAGAAGAGGCTCTGAAGTGGGCGAACGGCGTGGAGTTTGCACTCGCATCGTCGGTTTGGACTCGTGACCTTGGTCGAGCCATGCGCATGACGAAGAACCTCGACTTCGGTTGCGTGTGGGTAAACACCCACATCCCAATGGTGGCCGAAATGCCACACGGTGGCTACAAGAAGTCGGGCTACGGCAAAGACCTCTCGATGTACGCACTCGACGACTACACGCGCATTAAGCACGTGATGATCAACCTCAACAGTTAGTCTTTGCATTAATGGGGGAATCAGCAAGCGACGTCATTGTTCTTGACCATGTTTCGAAGCGCTATGGCGACTTCGTTGCCGTGCATGATGCCAATTTCTCTATTGCTACTGGCGAGTTTTTTGCCATGTTAGGGCCATCTGGATGTGGCAAGACCACCACCTTAAAAATGATCGCCGGGTTCGAACAGCCAACTGCTGGTCGAGTCATGTTGGATGGGGTAGACGTCTCAGATGTGCCTCCGTACAAGCGCAACGTCAACACGGTGTTTCAGCAGTACGCGTTGTTCCCGCATATGACGGTGTTTGACAATGTCGCTTTCGGTCCACGTTCGAAGAAAATAGATGAATCAAAAATCAAAGCAAGCGTCATGGAGATGCTTGAAATTGTTCGGTTGAGCGACTTTGCTCAACGCAAACCTTCACAACTTTCTGGCGGTCAGCAACAGCGTGTTGCATTAGCGCGAGCTTTGGTGAATTATCCAAGTGCGTTGTTGCTCGATGAGCCATTGGCTGCACTCGACTTGAAATTGCGCGAAGCAATGCAAATTGAGTTGAAGCGTATTCAACGTGAAGTAGGAATCAGTTTTATTTTCGTCACTCACGACCAAGGCGAAGCGCTCACCATGAGTGATCGCGTTGCGGTTATGAGTCAAGGTCATGTTGAGCAGATTGGAACTCCACAAGAGATCTATCGCTCGCCAGCATCACTGTTTGTTGCCGGGTTTATCGGCTCGGCAAACCTGCTGCCCGGAACGGTGCAGAGTCACGATGGTGCAGATGCAGTAGTTGCACTGAAGGCTGGATCGACCATTCGTGTTGCTGGACAGGCGTCGGCACATGGCGTTGGATCCCATGTATCGGTGATGCTTCGCCCAGAGCGACTTCGCCCATCTGAGCAAGCAGACGCACATGGCCAAAGCCTGCATGGCACGCTGACCGACATGGTGTTCCAGGGTGCAACAGCGCGAATGATCGTTCGCCTGGCTGACGGCACGGAATTGACGTGTTTGGCTGACTCTTCGGCACGCATGCCGCAAATTGCGGTTGGTGCGACCATCAATGTGTCGTGGGATCTCGATGGCGGCTACATCTTGGCTGGCTGGCCAGAAAAAGCTGGTTCCAATTCCACTGATATCGATCACATTGAATCAACGCTCTAATATTTAAGAACACGTCAACAAAAAGGGGAATGAATATGTCGACACCAACACCAAAGAATCACATGACCCGTCGCCAGTTTTTGGCTCGCACAGGAGCACTGGGTGCCCTTGGTCTTTCCCTCCCAGCATTTCTTGCTGCTTGTGGTGGAAGTGATTCATCGGGTTCTGGTGATTCCGAATCATTGTTCTTTGATAACTGGCCGTTGTACGTAGACCCAACAGCCGACGGCCTTACGGGAACGGTTGATCGTTTCATGGCTGCAACCGGTGTAGCGATGACCTACGGCGAGGGTTACAACGACAACAACGAATACTTCGCAAAAATTCAGCCGTTGCTCGGTAATGGCAAACCAATTGAAGCCGACATCATTGCGCCAACATTTTGGATGGCTGGTCGCTTGATCAATCTTGGTTGGGCAGAGAAGTTGCCAAAAGATCAAATTCCAAACTTCGCCAACCTTGAAGACGGCTTTGTGAACCCGCCATGGGACCCAACAGGTGAGTACTCCATGCCATGGCAAGGCGGTGTTGCTGGAATCGCGTACAACCTTGATGTAACTGGCCGTGAAATCAAGAGCGTTGCAGATCTGTTTGACCCTGAGTTCAAAGGCAAGATCGGAATGCTCACCGAGATGCGCGACACCATCGGACTTATCTGCATGAGCCTCGGCATCGACATTTCAACCATCACATCATTTGATGATGCTGCACCTGCATTTGAAAAACTTGCACAAGCAAAAGCCGATGGCCAGATCCGTGCATTCACAGGCAACGACTACACCGATGACTTGGTGAGTGGAAACTTCGCAGCCTGCGTTGGCTGGTCGGGCGACGTTCTACAACTTGGTAAAGACAGCCCAAATGTTCGCTTCGTCATTCCAGAAGAAGGCGGAACTCGTTGGTGCGACACCATGATCTTGCCAAAGGGCGTGAAGAACGCATCTGCAGCCGCTAAATGGATGGATTTCTGCTACGACCCAGTGCAGGCAGCGCAAATTACGCAGTATGTGCAGTATCTGTCACCAGTGAAGGGTGTTCGTGACGAACTTGCCAAGCTCGACCCGGAGCTTGCAGAGAACCCGTTGTTGTTCCCAGATGATGCAGCAAATGCT
>JBEAOI010000162.1:0-3765 GCA_041165005.1 Actinomycetota bacterium | reverse complement strand
CTTAGTGGTGCGTCGCGAGACATATGACGATTTAGTTCGATTGGATGTGAGCGAATAGCCAATAGCGTGAAGGGCATGTCGGAACACCGCGTGCGTCTTGGAGTTATTGGACACGGAACTGTTGGCGCGGCATTTGTGCGCCTGGTGAAGCAGCAATCCGACACCATTGCTGCACGCAGTGGTGTGCGCCTAGAAGTTGCGAGAGTTGCAGTTCGCAATATTGATACTCACAAGGGTTCAATTGCCGCAGAGGTAATGACCACTGACGCAGAGTTTGTTGTTAACGACCCAACAGTTGATTTAGTTGTTGAGTTGATGGGCGGGGTAGACCTGCCGCGCAAGTTGATTCTTGCTGCATTAAGAAATGGCAAGCCAGTAGTTACGGCAAACAAAGCATTGATCGCACAGCATGGCGCCGAATTGTTTGCAGCGGCCGACGATGCAGGCATCGACTTGTTGTTTGAGGCTGCAGTGTGTGGCGGTATTCCGCTGATTCGTCCGCTGCGTGAGAGTTTGCGCGGAGAACCAATTAAGCGAGTGCTTGGCATTGTGAACGGCACCACGAACTACATCCTCACCAAGATGAGCGAAGAGGGCCAAAGTTATGCAGACGCACTTGCGGGTGCACAGGCTCTTGGATATGCAGAAGCAGACCCAACCGCAGATGTTGAAGGTTTAGACGCGGCTGCAAAGGTGTCGATCATCGCCAGCATCGCATTTGGTTGCAACGTTGTTGCTGGCGATGTGTACAGCGAAGGAATCAGCAAAATTTCTGCGGCCGACATAGCGATCGCCAAGCGTCTTGGATACGCGGTGAAACTGCTAGCAATTGCGGAGCACGACAAGTCGAACGATGAGATTTCGGTTCGTGTGCATCCCGCGATGGTGCCAATGCATCACCCGCTTGCCTCGGTGCGTGACAGCTTCAACGCAGTAGTAGTTGATGGTGAAGCTTCAGGATCGCTCATGTTTTATGGTCGTGGCGCAGGCGGAGATCCAACCGCTAGCTCGGTGCTTGGCGACGTGATCGATGCTTCCATTAACTTGAACAAGGGTGCACATGCAACGCTTGGCGTGTTGAGTGCTCCGAAGTTGAAGCGTATGGCTGACACCTCGTGTGAGTATTTGATTCCTCTTGAAGTGACCGATAAACCAGGCGTATTGCATGCGGTTACCGGAATTTTTGCCCGCAATAGTGTGAGCATTCGTGCAGCTGAACAGGACGGAATTGGAAACGGTGCTCGTCTGGTGTTTCTCACTCATGAGGCGAATGAAGCAGCAGTTCAGGCCTGTATTGCCGAGTTGAAGACGCTGGACGTGGTGATGCACGTTGGAGCGCTTCTTCGTGTGATTGCCGACTAACTAACCTGTAGGAACTATGCGTTATGTCTCCACGCGCGGTCGCGCAGCAGAACTGGGCTTTTGTGATGCTCTGCTTGCTGGTTTAGCCACCGATGGCGGTTTGTACGTGCCGCAGTCGTGGCCAAAACAGCCAACCATGGCTGGTTCAACATATGCATCAAAGGCAGCCTCCCTTATGGCGCCATATGTGGAAGGTGAAATTCCTCAAGATGTGTTTGCACAACTTTGTGCCACTGCGTATTCAACATTTCGCGACCCAGCCGTAGTTCCTCTTGTGCAAATTGCACCTGAGCATTATTTGTTGGAGTTGTTTCACGGTCCAACGCTTGCGTTCAAAGACGTTGCATTGCAGCTCATCGGTCAACTCTTTGATTACGTGTTAACTCAACGCAAACAGCGCGTCATGATCGTTGGCGCAACTAGTGGTGACACAGGTAGTGCAGCAATAGATGGAGTAAAGGGTTGCAAGAACGTTGACATTGTGATTCTGTACCCAAATGGGCGAGTGAGTGATGTGCAGCGCCGACAAATGACCACAATCACTTCGCCAAACGTGCACACGGTTGCTGTCGACGGAACATTTGACGACTGCCAAGACTTGGTGAAAGCCATGTTTAATGATGCGCCGTTTCGCGAGGCCAACGGTTTGTCTGCAGTGAATTCCATTAACTGGGCTCGCGTTATGGCGCAAACGGTGTACTACTTCACTGCCCTCGAAACACTTGGTCGCTCGGCATCGTTCAGCGTGCCAACAGGTAACTTTGGCAATGTGCTCGCTGGTTGGATTGCACAGCAAATGGGTGCAGATATCGAAAAATTGATTGTTGGTTCAAATAGCAACGACATTTTGACACGATTCTTTGAAACGCACAGCATGGACATGTTGCCTGTGGTTCCAACGCTCAGCCCAAGTATGGACATTCAAGTTTCGTCCAACTTCGAACGGTTGTTGTTTGAAATGAATAATCGCGATGGTGGCGCAACAACAGAACAGCTCAATAGGTTCCGTCAATCAGGAAAGTTGTCGGTAGAGCCAGATCAGTTTGCGAAATGGATTGCGCCTACGTTCCGAGCGCACCGTGCCAACAACGACGAAACGCTTGCTGTGATGAAACGCATTTATGGTGAAAGCGGCATGTTGGTAGATCCGCACACTGCAGTTGGCATTGCATCCGCTGAAGCGTGTGCCGAACCTGGTGTTCCAACGATCACCCTTGCTACCGCGCACCCAGCCAAGTTTCCCGATGCAGTGAAGAAGGCAACAGGAGTGCACCCTGCATTGCCGGACCATGTTGCTGACTTGTTTGATCGCGAGGAGCGCATTGTCAATTTGCCAAATGACTTGCAAGCAATTGAGGCTTTCGTGGCCTCGTGTCATTAGCTAACGATTGCTCCAAGTTGCCACATGCCCAAAGAGGGGCTATGGTGGAAGTTGGCTCGGGATCCCGAGCAAAGCCCCCGCACTCTGCGTCTCGGAATTATGCGTTTCGTTTCACCCAGTTGCGGTTGTTAGGGCAACTCACTTTGTCGTGAACGCCCGTTAACCCTGAAAGTAGGACCTTGTGGCCAGTGGAGCCCTTGAACAATCAGCACTTGAAGCAAAAGACCGCGAACAGCTTGTAGCCATTGCTGGCGCGCTCGGCGTGAAGTCGGCTTCCCGTGCCAAAAAGGCAGAACTCATCGAGATGATTCTTGAGCAGACAAAGCCAACAGAAGTTGCACCAAAGCCGGCGAAAAAGGTCGACGCACCAAAAGCAGAGAAGCCGGCAGCACCTGCACCTGCACCTGCACCAGCTGGACCAGTTCTAGGCGCCGACGGCGAGCCTCTTGCCGATTGGGAAATTGAATTGGCTGAGCACGAAGGCACCCCGGTTGCGCCAGATGCGCGTCGTGCCAGCGAGCAAAACTCAAACAACAATCGCAATAACAACGATCGTGGCGACCGCAATAACAATCGTCATAACAACAATCGTCATAACAACAATGACCGCGGAGATCGCAATAACGACCGCGGTGATCGCGACAACAATCGCAATGATGGTGGCGGGTTCGGTAACAATCGCAATCGCAACCGTCGTCGCCGTGGCAAAGGCCCACGCGATGAAGGCCCACAGGGCAGTGATCGTTACGAAACGTTTGAGCCAGAGAACACTGAGCCAATTAGCGCTGAGCCAGTAAAGGTCTCGGGTTATGTGGACTTGCGCGACGAGGGCTACGGCTTCTTGCGCGTAAATGGTTACTTGCCAAGTCGCGAAGACTCATACATTTCAGTTCGTCTCACGCGTCAATACGGTTTGCGTAAGGGTGACCACGTTTCGGGTATGTCGAAGCCTGCTGGACGCAATGAAAAGAATCCAGCAATGCTCGATGTTGAAACCATCAACAACGTTGCTGCAGACAAGG
>JBEAOI010000161.1:0-3415 GCA_041165005.1 Actinomycetota bacterium | reverse complement strand
CCAAAGGGAGATTTCCTGCTCACCACAACCAACATCGACGTGCCAATCTTCTTCACCGAAGGCGGCGCAATCAAAGTCGCTGCGTCAAACACGGTTAGGTTGCGAAACCGGATTTCGTCCTCGAAGCAGCAAATCTTCAAGGGCGATGGAGACATCAGGTTTGATTTGAATGGCAACCTTGGTGAAGACAGCAAGCATGCCTACGCAGCATGGTGGGGAATCTTCCCGGTCGGACAAGCCAACACGCCTCAAACCGCTGCCTTCAACAAAGCGCTTGCCGCGTACACATCAACCCCGCTGAGAGAGGGCACGTTTGAACTGGACATCGGTTCGTATCGAATCGACGGGACAATCACGATCCCGCGAGGCGTGCATTTCAAAGGGGCCGGCACTCGCCTGACGATTATCGATCTAATCGGAGACGGATATACCGCCATTGAGACCGGAGTATCAGCGTGCCGATTAACTGGGTTTCAGTTTGAGCGACCGTCTGGTACTTTACAATACTTCAACGGAACTCAAATCAAGCTGAATGGACCAGGAACGCACATAGTCGATGACGTTCGCGTGCAAGGCCCGAAGATTGGTATTGAAGTTACAGAGGGTGCTACCAATGCAAGACTCAGCAACATCGGCGGCTTTTATGAGGCAGAACCTGTAGGAGGTTATCCTGCTGATAGTGCGATGATTCTAGTGAAGGGCGATGGATGCCAAATAGATACCGTAAGCCTGTTGAGTACAGATTATGGCCCAGCAAGCATGATATTGGTGGGGCACAACTCCACTTCTGGAATCGCATCTTTAGCCATTAGCAATGTTCTGTATCACGAGAAGAGTAGGGGAGTGAAGATATGGGCAAATACAAAAGACGTTTCCAATGTAAACATAAACGGTGTTACTTATCATGGTGAAGCAGTAGGCATAGTTGATTCTGTTGTTGACATCACCACAGAAGGAACAACGACTGTCTCAGGTGTTGTCATGGAAGGTGTTGTTGCAAATGAAAGTGCAAACAACCTGCTGACAATCAATCAGGGCAGCAGTGAAGTCTGCGAGAACATCACGTTTGCAAGCGGGTCCGCAAACTCAGAGTTGGTAAAGGCAGCGACCCTTACGCGGACTAATGGAACAATCCGCAACATCGTCATCGGGGACGATGTAAACGCAAACCTCAACGCCACTCCTGTTGTGCAGACAGGCGATGCTACGTATTTCCAAAACGTATACATCTCGCACCGACTGACACCGAGGGTCGCGCAACCTAGCTACAACTGGTATTTCAGCCAGCTTGCGACCGAAACCGCGACCTCAATATCTATCGGTAAGTTTATATTCTCGGGAGCGATCATCGTGACCGTTGGGACAACGCAATACGGAATGTACGTTGTTCGTGCGGCGAGCAATCCGGCAATCACTCAGATGATCACGCCGTCATCGAACATCAACGCAACCACGGGCGTGTTGGCCGGCACCACAGGGACTTCTGGGAAGTTCACGGTAAGTGTTGCATCCGACAAAAAGATCTATCTCGAAAATCGCCTCGGGTCTGCGCAGAACGTCAACATCACGCTGATGTCAGCGTCCTCCTAACGACATCATCAGCAGCAATCTAACCACCTATGAGCAAAGCATTTAATAACGCCACCAAGCTGAACGACTTCGTTAGCGTTAAGGACTTCGGTGCTAAGGGCGACGGAACGACGGATGACACGGCGGCAATCCAGGCAGCGTGGTCTTCGTGCGTTGCCCTGGATAAGTCTCTTTACTTCCCTGCAGGGGCGTACCGAGTCACGAACACGCTGACGGAGAAACCTGTGGTGTTCATTGGGGACAACGACACAGCAATCATCTTCGACAGCTTCAGCGGGAAGAATGGAATCACGTTCCAAGGCGCAACAACTCCAGGGCAGCTTGGAGGCATCGTCGGGATGCAGCTTATTGCCAAAGGGCAGAACGGCGCTACCTGCATCGAAACTCCAAAACAGTCTGACCAGTACAGCACTTACTACACTCGGTGGATATTTAAGGACCTGTACTGCCACGGGACCAACCGCAACACCAATGCATACAGTGTTTGCTGGGATTATGGCTTTGCCAAATGGCTTCGACTTGGTGACTGCTTTGGGGCCGACATTGAGAATGTCGTGATTCAAGGTCAGTGGGACATTAAGCTCGACCCATCTGGACAAGTCCAAGACATTGGCATTGAGCTTGATGCGGCAAGTGCGATTCTCACAGCTCGCATTTCTGACATCACGATCGGACCAATACACACCGCCATCAATATCGGTGACAAGGCATTCTTTAGCCTTGAGACATTTGACCTCATCGGCACGCACCGCGGAATCTATCAATCATCTGCTGCTGCCCTAAATGAGCCGAAGATAATGTTCGGCAACATCAATGCGCAGGACACGGGAATCTACATCAACAACAGTGATTCGCGCAGTATTGTTAGCGTCACCATTCGCCGGCACCGTGACGGGTGGAAGGGGGGAAGTGCTGACTGGTATGGCATCCGCATCGAGAACGCTGGCGACATCGGGATTGCACGATGCACCATTCAGCCAGACGAAGGCAGTGGGGCATACGGCGGAACAATGACCGCCATCTACGGTTCTGCATGTAATCTTACTTCCATTTCAGGAAACTATATTGGCGTAGGAAATGACCGCGGCATTCACTTGAATAACTGCACGGGTGTGATGGTTAACGATACATCGTCCGCGCAAAGCAATGCTACGGATGTGCTGTTCTATCTGACAGCAAACACGCGAATAACCACCATCGGTCTATACGAGCTTGTGTCCACCTTTGCGGGGACCGTGCTAAGTAAGGATGCAACCATCGTTGGCGCAATCACGATGCTTAACAAGTCGTTCGACTTGCAGAGCACCAGCAACGTGGTGATGGATGTTACCCGTGTGAACGCCGCGACGGATACGAAGATTTGGCGGGATGTCACTGGCACTGCAAGCAGGGCTCGGCAAGTGGTCAGTGACGCAGGGAGCGCCACGAACTTTGAGATTGTGACACGCAGCGGGACAACGGTTTCGCAAATCGAGTGGCGTGCAAGCGCGTTCAAGTTCAACCAAGGTCCAACCATCACGACCGGTACGGGAACACCGGAAGGCGTTGTGACTGCACCTATTGGAAGCCTGCACCTGCGAACTGATGGCGGGGCGAGCACAACGCTGTATGTCAAGCAATCGGGAACCGGAAACACCGGGTGGGTTGCAAAATAGCAAGGAGACCTTAACCACCGCACTACATGCCACTTAGCACGCTTCAACATCCGATGATGGCCTTCGACGGAGGGGCCTTGGGATTTCGCAACAGACTCATCAACGCCGACATGCGCATCGACCAGCGCAACAGTGGCAACGCGCTGAACATCACGGCATCCAACCAGTAC
>JBEAOI010000160.1:0-4558 GCA_041165005.1 Actinomycetota bacterium | reverse complement strand
GTGCACTTGCCTGGCGACGGAGTGGTGAACCCAATTGACGTAACGCAAGCTCTTGCCAAAGGTGCGCGCTCACATGGTGTGCGCATTGTTGAAAACGTAAAGGTAGATCGCATCGTTGTAGAAAACGGTCGCGCAGTTGGTGTTGAAGTTGAAGGACAACTCATTCGTGCAGAGGCTGTGGTCAACGCGGCTGGTATGTGGGCTCGCGAACTTGGCGATCAAGTTGGCGCAACTGTTCCGTTGCATGCTGCTGAACACTTCTACATCGTGACCGAAGCGGTTGAAGGAATTTCTCCAACCATGCCGGTGTTGCGTGACCAAGATGGTTCTGGCTATTTCAAAGAAGATGCAGGCAAGTTATTGGTTGGTTGGTTCGAACCAGTTGCTAAGCCATGGGGCATGAAGGGAATTTCGGAAGAGTTTTCGTTCACTTCGTTGCCAGAAGACTTTGAACACATTGCACCTCTTATTGAGAACGCAACTCACCGTATGAACTTGTTGGAGCAAGTGGGCATTCGCTTGTTCTTCAACGGACCAGAGTCGTTTACGCCAGACGATCGCTACTTGCTCGGTGAACAACCAGAAGTAAAGGGTCTGTACGTTGCTGCAGGTTTCAACTCGATTGGTATTCAGTCATCTGGTGGAGCAGGCAAAGTTCTTGCCGACTGGATCGTAGATGGTCGTCCACCAATGGACTTGTGGGACGTCGACGTTCGTCGCGTCATGCCGTTCCAAAGCAACAAGAACTACTTGCACGATCGCACTGTTGAATCGCTTGGCTTGCTGTATGCAATGCATTGGCCATTCCGTCAACCAGAAACGGCTCGTGGCGTGCGCCGCTCGCCGTTGCATGACCGTTTGGTGGCAAAAGGTGCATGTTTTGGTGAAGTTGCTGGATGGGAACGCACCAACTGGTTTGCTCCTGCAGGCGTAAAGGCTGAGTACGAGTACACCTACGGTCGCCCGAACTGGTTTGAGTATTCGGCAGAAGAGTGCCGAGCAACTCGCGAAGCAGTAGCCATGTTTGATCAATCATCATTTGGCAAATTCGTACTGAAGGGCCCAGATGCCGAGAAGATCATCAACCGTATTTCGGCAAACGACATGTCGGTGCCTGTTGGCAAGCTGGTGTACACACAGTGGCTAAACGAGCGCGGTGGAATTGAAGCCGACCTCACGGTTACTCGCGAATCAAAAGATCGCTACTTAATCGTTACGGCTGCTGCAACGCAAACGCGCGACTACACCTATTTGAAAGATCACATTGGCAAAGATGAGCGCGCAGCCGTTATCGACGTCACTTCGGGTTCTGCGGTGCTCAGCATCATGGGACCTAACTCACGTGCCTTGCTGCAGTCGCTCACAACAACCGATATGTCAAATGAAGCGTTCCCGTTTGGAACTTCGCAAATCATTGACATCGGTTATGCGCGCGTGCGTGCAAGTCGCGTTACTTTCGTGGGAGAACTTGGTTGGGAGTTGTACATTCCAACCGAATTCGCAACGGGCGTATTCGACGTGATCGTTGCTGCAGGACCACAGTTTGGTTTGAAGCATGCGGGTTATCACGCACTCAACTCACTGCGTATGGAAAAGGGATACCGCCACTGGAGTCACGATGTGTCTCCAGACGACACGCCGCTTGAGTCGGGTCTCGGGTTCACGGTTGCGTGGAACAAGCCGGGTGGATTCATCGGTCGTGAAGCACTGCTGAAGCAAAAGGAATCTGGCGTGAAGAAGCGCCTGGTGCAGTTTGCAATGAAGGACCCAATGAAGAACCTGTATCACAACGAACCAATTTGGCGTAACGGAGAAATCGTTGGCCACATCACCTCGGGAATGTTCGGGCACGCCATCGGCAAGTCCATCGGTATGGGTTATGTTGAAAATCATCATGGCTTGGTCGACAAGGCCTTTGTTATGGATGGAACATACGAAATTGAAGTTGCGGGCGAGCGTTTTGCGGCAGAGGCGCAACTCGATCCGTTTTATGATCCAAAGAGTGAACGCGTAAAGGCATAAAGGAGAAAGAACATGACTGAATCAACGAATGCTCGACGTGGAGGTCGCGCTGCTCGTAACGCATTGCGCGCAGCACCGCTAACCGATGACATCAAACCAGTCCGCCCAGGTATGCCAGCAGGCCGTTACAAGCCACTGACCGACTCTGAAGTGTTGAAGATTCATGAGGCTGCAATCAACGTTTTGGAAAACATCGGAATTGCCGATGCCATTCCATCAACTCTTGAATACCTGTTGCCAAAGGGTTGCAAGCTAGATGCAAACGGCCGTTTGCTCTTCCCACGTTCACTCATTGAGCACACTCTTGAAATTGCTGGCCGTAACTTCCCGCTGTATGCGCAAGACCCGCAATACGACATGGAGCCGTGGGGCACCAATACATATTTCGGTACAGCAGGCGCTGCTGTGTACGTCGCTGATTATGAGACTGGTGAATATCGCGAATCGGTTTCGCAAGATGCTTACGACATTGCTCGCATTGTCGACAAAATGGAGCACTTGCACTTCTACCAACGAGCAGTTGTGCCACGCGATATTCCAGAAGCCTCGGCAATGGATATCAACACGTGTTACCTCAGCGTAAGCGGAACCACCAAGCACGTCGGAACTTCATGGGTGCACCCAGATCACCTTGAAGCATCGCTCAAGATGTTGCACGAAATTGCAGGTGGCGAAGACAAGTGGCGTGCGCGTCCTTTCGTGAGCCAGTCCAACTGTTTCGTTGTTCCACCACTGAAGTTTGCAAGTGATGCATGTAAGTGCCTCGAAGTTGCGGTGCACGCTGGCATGCCAGTGTTGTTGTTGTCGGCAGGTCAAGCTGGCGCAACTGCTCCTGCAGCAATTGCAGGCGCATTGGTGCAGCAAGTTGCTGAGTGCCTCGCTGGCCTTGCTTACGTCAACGCAATCAAGCCAGGTGCTCCAGCCATTTTCGGATTATGGTGTTTCGTTTCGGACTTGCGCTCTGGTGCAATGTCGGGTGGAAGTCCTGAGCAAGTGTTGCTCTCGGCAGCCAGCGCACAGATGGCTCACTTCTACAACCTCACAGGTGGTACTTCGTCAGGAATCTCCGATGCGAAGTTCCCAGATGCGCAGTCCGGTTCAGAAAAGGGCATTAACCACGCACTTGTTGGCAACGCTGGCATGAACCTCATTTACGAGGCAGCAGGTATGCACGGAAGTTTGTTGGGCTACTCGTACGAGGGAATCATTCTCGATAACGACACCATTGGTTCGGTGCAACGCACTATCAAGGGAATCGAAGTCACCGACGAGTCGTTGTCAATTGAAACCATGCGCGCGCAGTGCATTGGTGGACCTGGCCACTACTTGGGTGCCGAGCAGACTCTGCGCATTATGCAGAGTGAGTACTTGTACCCAGCAATCGGCGACCGCCTCAGTTCAAAAGAGTGGAAGGAAGTGGGCAAACCAGAGATTAACGATGTTGCTCACAAGAAGGTTCGCGAAATCTTGGAGAACCATTACCCAAGCCACATCTCTGAGTCAATGGACGCCAACATACGTTCTTACTTAGACATTCGCTTGCCACGCGAAAAGATGGTGAATCCAAACCTGATTATCGCCTAGTGAAAGTGCAACGCATTCAGCGTTGCACTATTTGAGGGCAGTTATTGAGTTTGAACTTGCAGACAGTGGGCTGCTTCCAATCGCGTTTCGGGCCTGAACCTTGAACGTGTAGGAACCGCCAACAATTAAGCCCGTTACTGTGGCCGACGTTGCGGTTGAACCGGTAATGGGGACTGTTTTCGAAGCTGTTCCAGAACCATTGAGATAGGCGGTTACTACGTGGCTGGTTATTGCGCTGCCACCGTTTGAACCTTGTGTCCAATTCACGGTTGCTGATTTTCCTCTATTTGCTGATGCTGTGCCGATTGTTGGGGCTGCGGGCGCAGTTGGCGCAGGTGCAGGAGGTGGGGTAACGATCGTTGATCCAGCCGGGTCGAGATACAACAAATAGTTTGGTGAACCCGTGCCAGGTGTTGTCACGAGATTTGGGGTTGACGATGATCGCAACATCGTCGCAATCTCCGATGGGGTGGAAGTTGGGGAGGTGCCCAGCAAGACAGCAACAACCCCTGCAACGTGGGGTGTTGCCATTGAGGTGCCCGAAATGGTGTTAGTTGCTGTTGTGCTGTTGATCCACGCAGAAGTGATGCTTGAACCGGGAGCAAAAATGTCAAGGCATGTTCCAAAGTTGGAATAGGAAGCACGCGCGTCAGTGCTGGTGGTGGCGCCAACCGTAATTGCGTTGGCAGCGCGAGCAGGAGAAGAAGTGCATGCATCAGCGTTGCTATTTCCAGCCGCAACCGCCATCACCACACCGTCGTTGATTACATTTTGAACTGCGGTATCGAGTGCAGAACTTGCTCCGCCTCCAAGACTCATGTTGGCAACTGCTGGTTTTCCTGCAACGTGATGTTGAACAATCCAGTCGAGTCCCGCAATCACCCCTGTTGTGGATCCCGAACCATTGCAGTCCAGCACGCGTACGGGAATAATTGAGGCTGCTTTTGCTACG
>JBEAOI010000159.1:0-5237 GCA_041165005.1 Actinomycetota bacterium | reverse complement strand
AGAAACGCTGCAACAACCAGTGCCGCAATGACAATTTGTGAAGCGCCATATGCACCGGCGAGGTACAGGACAGAGGCAGTAATCGTGAACGCAGCACCAACACCTTGTGCAAATCGCTTTGGTGGGCCAGGTACGAGTCGATGCTTGAAAGACAGCCGTGGTGTAATCACTTGCGTTGCAATTCGACCAAGCGGACTAAACATTGGGCCACTAAGAACACGTGCGATAAATCCATACGTCAGCGCAACGAGGATCCAGCCGTTACCCGTGATCGCATAGGCAGTACCCATAATCACTGCGCCACCGGCAACAATGCGCGCCGACGTTTCATTTACAGGGTTTGGGAAACTGAAGATTTTCGCCATTCCAAAAGCCTAAAGGTCAATTTCAGATACCGTCAATGCCAATGACTTTGCGCCTCACTGTGAATCGCCAGGCATGGCTAGATCACGTTCGACTCACTGCTTCTCAGCATGGGACCGTCTTGCCCGTGGTGAAGGGTAATGGCTACGGATTTGGGCGTCCGATTTTGTTTGAACAAGCAGCACACGTTGCCGATCACGTTGCAGTGGGAACCGTCTACGAAGCAACCGATGTTCCACGATCACTTACTCCGGTTGTACTCACGCCGGCCGGCACGCACCTACCAAGTTCGCTTCCGGCGCATGTTGTGCTTACCGTCGGATCACTTGACCACGTTGCAGCACTTCGTTCTCATCAGTGGCAAGGCAGCGTGCTCATTAAGTTGCAGTCCACTATGCAACGCTTTGGCGTTTCCGGCAACGATCTTGCTGCACTTCACAGCGCTTGCACCAGTGCATCCTTGAATGTTGTTGGTTGGTCTATACATCCTCCACTGAACAACGACGATCAAGATCGCAGTGGTGAGGTTTCATGCTGGATGGAACTGTTACACGACAATCTTCCGGTGTACGTGAGCCACGTCACTGCTGGGCAAATTAGCGCGCTGCGTTCACAGTTCCCGAACCGCACATTTATTTCACGCATGGGCACAGCCTTGTGGTTGGGCGACAAATCCATGATGAAATTGACGGCCGAAGTTCTTGACGTTCACGCAGTTGACGGAGGAACAGCTGGATACCGATCGACCGCACTTCCTGGAAGCGGACACATTGTGATTGTTGGAGCAGGCTCGGCACATGGAGTGAGCGAAATCGTTGGTGTGGGAAGTCCGTTCCATTTTGCGCAGCAACGTGTTGCACTCGTTGAACCTCCCTACATGCACAGCAGCATGCTGTTTGTTCCTGTTGGTCAACCGGTACCACGCGTTGGCGAAAGTGTTGACGTCCAACAACCACTCACCCGCGTGAGTGCTGACACGATTTCGTGGGAATAACCGCCACCAACGATCGTCCAACTCGAATACCGAGCTTGGACGTCACACGCGCCATTGCTCTCGTTGGCGTCGTTGTGATGAACTACCACGCATACCTCAATACCAGTGCAGCGTTCTATCCTGCGCGTCCTTCATTTGCCGAACGCATCTTTAATCCGCTTTCGGGAATTCTGACAACTCGATTTGCGGCAACGTTTGTACTCGTTGCAGGTATTGGAATTGCATTGCTTGTTCAGAATGCAATTCATTCAGGAGATGCCGCAATCATTCGAGCAGTTCAAATGAAACTGGCTCGCCGAGGGTTGTTTCTTTATGCGGTTGGGGCAGCTGTGCAGTGGATCTGGCCGGGGACCATTCTGTTTTACTACGGTGCATTTTTTCTGATTGCAGCCGTGATTTGCACCTGGTCAAACCGCAGCCTCATTGCAGTTTCGGTTGTTTCTATTGCGGTTTCTACAGGGCTCACTGCCTGGCGTGGATACCGATCTTTTGATGGAGACTTCACTCAGTGGCTATCGCCCACCCCAAATTCACCACGCAACTTACTGATTCGAACTTTTTTTGATTACACGCATCCGGTTTTCCCATGGATCACATTTATCTGCGCAGGAATCATTCTGGGCAGGAATCTTCCGCGTCTTACTCAGTTGCGTACTCAGATCATGGTGTGGTCCGGTGTCACATTGTTCGTTACCTATTTCATTCGCACTTTTGCCATGCCAGATTCACCTGCAACGCAAACGGACTACGTGCTCCAACGAGTGCTCTCCACAAACAACCACGATCATGCTGCCCTTCATGTCACTGCCACTTTGGCTGTTGCATTGCTGGCATTCTGCATTGTTTCTCTCATTGCCGATTCACGGAAAGACAATCAAGCGGTTGTGTTTCTGGCGCGTACCGGACAAATGACGTTGTCGATCTATCTCGCACATGTGTTTATTTTTAACCTCGTGGTGAATTGGCTGAACTGGGTACGACCAACTGGGCTAGACACAGCCCTTGCGCTGAGCCTTGCTTTTTACGTCGCCGCAGTTCCGATTTCCTCGCTGTACTTCCGTAAATTTGGTATCGGACCATTTGAGCGCGTGTACCGAGCATTTGGCGGATGAACATTCCAGAACCGTGGCGCGAAGTACTGCGCAACGAAACCTCGCAACCATATTTCGCCAACCTCAGCGAGTTTGTCTCGCGCGAACGCGCAGCATTCACCGTCTTTCCTTCTGAAAGCGAAGTATTTACTGCATTACAACTCACTTCACCACACGATGTACGCGTAGTTGTCGTCGGTCAAGATCCGTATCACGGCGTTGGGCAAGCACATGGGTTGAGTTTTTCTGTGCAACATGGAACTCGCATTCCGCCATCACTGCGTAATATTTACGCCGAATTACAGAACGATCTTGGTATTTCACTTCCATCGCACGGAAATCTTGAGGCCTGGGCGAAGCAAGGTGTGCTTTTGCTGAATTCAACGCTTACCGTTCGCGAAGGTGAGGCAGGTTCGCACTCTGGACACGGTTGGGAAACATTTACCGATGCGATTATCTCGTACCTCGGTTCCCGACAGCAACACATCGTGTTTGTGTTGTGGGGTGCACACGCTGGTAAGAAGACAGCGCTCATCGACCAGCACCATACGGTGATCACTTCGGTGCACCCATCTCCGCTCTCTGCACACCGCGGATTCTTTGGTTCTCGCCCGTTTTCCCGGGTCAATCATGCGCTCCTCGAACACAATCAACCCGAAATCAACTGGCGAATCAACTCCAATTAGTCACTTCATTTCTTTACAATCAAGAGATGGTCTTAGAAATTGCTTTTGTTGAAGTGTTGCCAGAAAATCACCTTGCATTCGAAGCCGCTGTCGCAAAAGCTGTACGAGAGGTGCTTCCACACGCTAAGGGTTTCATAGATTTCCAATTGCACAAGGGCATCGAGCAGTCCAATACCTACACCTTCCATATCAATTGGGAGACCCTTGAGGATCACACCATTGGCTTTCGCGAAAGTGATTTGTTCGTGAAGTGGAGGGAAATAATCGGCAAGTATTTTGCTAAACCGCCAACCGTTGAGCACTGGAATATTGCCTAGTTCCAGTTTTTGCAAGGCCGACCATTAGTTTCTACCCATGGGTTCCATTCGTCGTAGCGATTTCATCAACTGCAGCGCCGACAAAGTGTGGGCCTTCGTTGGCCAACCCGAGAAATTGCACGAGTGGTTCCCCATCACCAGCACTCGTGTTGAAGGAAACAAGCGTTGGATTACCCTCGCGGGCGGAATCACGTTCGAAGAAGACATCATCACTCTCGATCATGATCTACGCCGTTTTCAATACAAGATCGTGAACAATCCATTCATCACCTTTCACTTAGGAACGGTTGATGTCATTTCAGATGGTCCGAACCGCTGCATGCTCATGTACTCCACCGACATGGAACCCGAAGTGCTCGCACTTCCCATCGCCGGTGCCGCATCTATTGGTATTGCCAAAGTAAAAGAAATGTTTGACGGTAAATAATGGGTCGCAAAATTCTCTTTATCACTACCGATCAACAGCGTTACGACGCGCTGGGTTGCAATGGTGGCACCATCGCACGCACACCCGTGATTGATGCACTCAGTCGTGCCGGAATTACCTTTGATCGTGCTCATCCACAAAACGTTGTGTGTATGCCATCACGCAGCACCATGCTCACCGGACAACATGTCAGCACTCACGGTGTGTGGATGAATGGTGTACCGCTTCCTGAAGATGCGCCAAGTATTGCTGCAGACTTACGTAACGCTGGTTACGCAACTGCACTCATTGGCAAGGCCCACTTTGAGCCACTGCTTGACCCGTTCCTTCGCTTTACCGAAAACCGTTTAGGCGCCGAGAGAATCACGACCGACAATCCGAATGACCCGCATCGCGGATTCGATCACATGGAACTTGCAACTCACGGTGCTGCCGGTCAGTTGCACTACTCACAATGGATTCGCGAGAGCCACCCGGAAGCAGTTGGTAACTATTACAACGTGCTCGATCGCGAGCTGCAAGTGAATGCCGAAGGTGGTGGCGATACGAACGCACCGCAAATAAAAGTCAACCCAATTCCACGCGAGTGGTATCACACGGAATGGGTAGCTCAACGCACTATTGCATGGTTGCAATCGCTTCCCGAAGATCGAGATTGGTTCTGCTGGATGAGCTTTCCCGACCCCCATCATCCTTGGGATCCTCCAGCGTCAGAAATGCATCGCGTGAACTGGAAAGACCTGGACTTGCCAGCGGGTTACATTCCCGATGCAGCCAAGCGTGAGAAAGTCATCGATTCCAAATTGCGTCATTGGCGTGGTTGGTACGACGGAACGTTTGTGTCGAACTATGAAGCGCCTGCGAAGTGGGTGCCTGCAACTTTGACCGCCGATCAAGTGCGCGAAGTGAACGCCTACACGCACGTTGAGAATGAGTTGATTGACGAAGCCATTGGTTCGGTCATGAAAGCCATCGAGTCCCGCGGTTGGGGCAACGATCTTGACGTGCTGTACACCACCGATCACGGCGAGTTTCAGGGCGATTTTGGCTTCCTTTTCAAAGGTCCATACCACGTGGATGCGCTTATGCGACTGCCGCTTATTTGGCGACCTGCCCCAAGTTCCAACATTGCACCAGCTCGAGTCAGCGCACCTGTAGGGCTTGTTTCCCTTGCTGCAACATTTGCTCATATTGCTGGGCTCGAACAACCAAGTTATGTGGAGGCACCACGATTGCCGCACACCGATAGCGATGCAACATCGCTTGGTCATGAGCGCGTACTGACCGAATGGGACAGCGTGTTGTTCGGAAAGATTGTGCACCTGCGCACGATCTGTCGCGACAACTGGGTGTGCACTG
>JBEAOI010000158.1:0-3744 GCA_041165005.1 Actinomycetota bacterium | reverse complement strand
CGCCGTTGAAAGAGATCTGCGATCTAGCAGACAAGTACGAAGCCATGGTCATGGTGGACGACTCACATGCAATTGGGTTCATTGGTGCAACCGGTGCAGGCACACCAGAAATGTTTGGTGTGCGCGACCGAGTCGACATTCTTTCGGGAACGCTCGGTAAAGCACTGGGTGGCGCATCGGGTGGTTACATTTCGGCGCACCAAGAAATTGTTGACTTGCTACGCCAGCGTGCTCGCCCGTATTTATTCTCCAACTCCATTCCGCCAACAGTTGTCGCTGGTTCGCTCGTTGCGCTCGACCTCGTTGCGCAAGGATCAAATACTCGTGAGACACTCCGCGACAATGCGAAGTATTTCCGCGATCAAATGTCGGCAGCTGGATTCACCTTGCTGCCGGGTGAACACCCAATTGTTCCTGTCATGTTTGCCGACGAGCACGAAGCTGTGCGCATGGCAGCAGAGTTGTTCAAACTCGGTATCTACGTAGTGGCGTTTTCTTACCCAGTTGTTCCCATGGGCAAGGCTCGCATTCGTGTGCAAGTGTGCGCAACGCACACCAAAGCAGACATTGATACGTGTGTGGCAGCGTTTGTTACTGCGCGCAATCTCGGCAGCAACTAGTCGCGTTTTGTTAGGCGCAAGCCTTCGCCAAGTTTTGCAACGTCACTTCCATGTTTTTCCGATTGTGTGTTGCGCGATCAGCTACGCCACTCACCACTTTGCCTAACTTCGCCGAAACTTTGCCGCGATGATCTATCCAACTGTGAGTTACACGACAACCTTGGGCAGTTGGTTCTAGTTCGTACACCCAATCGCACCAGTTTTTGCCAAACACCATCAAACCAAAAGAAAACTTACGCTGGGCTTCAAGCGCGTTTACTTTCACCGAAGTTGACCAATTCTTTTTGCCGTTTCCATTCTTTCCTTTGAATGAAGCGCCAACAGCAGCAGTGGTTGCACCTTTAACCCACTCTCCGCCTTTGTTTTCAGGCGACCACTCACCCATTCGAGGCAAATCGGTAATCATCGCCCACACTTTTTCTACTGGCGCATTGATCTCTACAGAAACTGAAACTGGTGTCGTCATCTCTTCATTGTGTCACGACTGCGAAGACGTGCTTGACGAACGACGGGTGATTCGCCGCCACAGTCGTTGAGCGGTTGAAGAAGATAGAAATGGCAAAGCAATTCGATACACCAAGCCAGGAACCACCACAGTCTTCCCACGACGAAGCGCTCTCGTCGTCGCGCGAACAACATCGACGGGTGTCAGCCACATCCAGCCGGGAACGCTCTTGGTTAAGTGATCCAGTCCCGCTCTTCGATGCAAGTCGGTTCGCACGTATCCAGGACACACTGCAACTACTCGTACACCCCGACCATGTACTTCAAGCGCAAGGCTGCGTGCGTATGAAGTTGCGTAAGTCTTTGCGGCTGCATATGGCCCAGCTTTGCGCATTGGCGTAAATGTGGCGATGCTCGAAACAATCACCACATCACCGCTGCCACGCTCCACCATACGAGGCACCACCAGCTCACTCAGCCGGACAATGCCAGCCGACATGAGGTACGCAAGTTCGTCCAACTGGTCGCGGTCCGATGTGCCAATTTTTGCAGCATGTGTAACACCAGCATTCATAACAAGAACATCGACGGCCCCACACTGAGCGCCAACACTTTCCACACCGTCTTTATGAGCGAGGTCGGCAACAATCACTTCAGCACGCACACCGCGCGAACGCACAGCATGTGCAACACGATCTAATTCAGATTTATTGCGTCCCACCAGCACAAGTTCACTTGCTGTGTCTGCATACCAAAGCGCAAAGGCCTCACCAATTCCTGATGTTGCACCTGTCACTAACACGCGCCTATTCACACGTCTGAAACTAGTACTTCTTCACAAATGAATACTGATGTGGTGATACCGTAAATGCAATGTCAACTGCTAGTCACGACTCAAGCATCATTGCGCACAATCTTGTAAAGAAATATGGCGAAGTCACAGCGCTAGATGGATTGAACCTGGAGGTTCGTGCAGGCTCAGTTCTTGGACTTCTCGGCCCAAACGGTGCTGGAAAAACCACTGCTGTTTCAATTCTCACCACACTGGTTAAGCCAACCTCTGGTTCAGCCACTGTTGCCGGAATTGATGTGCTGGCTAATCCGCACGAAGTTCGCAAACGAATCGGACTCTCTGGTCAATATGCGGCAGTTGATGAACATCTCACTGCAACAGAGAACCTAGAGATGATCGCGCGGCTCTATGGAATGAACCGTCGCGAAGCTGCATCTCGATCGCAGGAACTCATTGAACGTTTTCGCCTCACCGATGCAGCACACCGTCCACTCAAAACGTTTTCAGGCGGTATGCGTCGACGAATTGACCTTGCCGGCGCACTCATCGCTGACCCACCGGTGCTTTTTCTTGATGAACCAACCACTGGTTTAGACCCCGTGAGCCGCGGCGAACTATGGGATGTCATCCGCGATCGTGTCGCTCAAGGAACCACGGTTTTGCTTACTACTCAGTATTTAGAAGAAGCCGATCAACTTGCAAACCAAATTGTGGTGATTGACCATGGTCGCTCCATTGCAGAAGGAACAGCAGACGAACTGAAGCGACGAATTGGTGGCGAGCACCTTGATGTGCACATTGAGCGCCAAGACCAATTCGAACTCACTGAATCAATCTTGCGAGGCGTTGCCTCGGGTCCATTACGTGCCCACAGTGGCGATGGCGCATTTTCCGCGCCAGTAAAAAACGGTGTTCAAGCTTTGAGTCAAGTGCTTCGTGAACTTGAGGCAAAGAATGTTGCCATTATTGATATTGGATTACGTCGACCAACACTGGACGATGTTTTTGTTGAATTAACTGGTCACGCCGCAGAAGAATCGAGCAACGCATGAACATCCTTCGCGACTCTTTAGTCATTGCCCGACGCAACACCATTCGTATTCGGCGAGTTCCCGATGTCATGGTTTTCGTTCTCATCCAACCATTGATGTTTGTTGTTCTCTTTGCGTATGTTTTTGGAGGGTCAATTGACATTCCTGGTAGCAGCTACCGAGAGTTTTTGATGGCAGGAATCTTCACCCAGACTGTGGTGTTCGGAGCAACGTTTACGGGTTCGGGACTCGCGGAAGATTTGCAAAAGGGTCTGATCAATCGCTTCAGGTCGCTACCGATGTCGCCATATGCAGTAGTTGCCGGACGTACAGCAAGCGACGTTATTTATAACGTGTTGTCGATTGCCATGATGTCCATTGCGGGACTTGCAGTTGGCTGGCGAATTCGCAGTTCATTTGTTGACGCAGTAATTGGCTATGCCCTGTTGCTGTTTTTCTCGTATGCATTTTCGTGGGTAATGGCTTGCATCGGTCTTGCAGTGCGCACACCAGAAGTGGTGAACAACGCATCGTTTATGGTGCTGTTCCCACTTACGTTTATTGCCAACACATTTGTGCCGTCAGACAATCTGCCAGCAGTCTTTAGAACGATTGCTGAATGGAATCCTGTTTCGGCATTAACGCATGCAGCACGCGTTCATTTTGGAAACATCCCAGCATCGGCGCCTGAGCCCACAGCGTGGCCAATACAAAACAGCACGCTGTACACACTTATTTGGGCAATTGGCTTAATCGTGGTGTTTGCACCAATCGCGTCGCGTTCGTATCAACGAGCCGGAGCCCGCTAGCAGGCGGTTTGTTTCTCGAGTTCGCGTTGCTAGACCTACTCGCTTTT
>JBEAOI010000157.1:0-3140 GCA_041165005.1 Actinomycetota bacterium | reverse complement strand
GCACCTGACTTACGAACCTCTGCAAGTTTTTCGGCCATGCGATGCGCAAGGTCGATTGGCAATGGCATCAGTTCTGGAGTCTCGTTGCACGCATAACCAAACATCATTCCCTGGTCGCCAGCACCTTGACTGTTGAGCTTGTCTTCGCCGCTCTGTCCGCTGCGAGTTTCTTCACTTGCATCAACACCCATAGCGATGTCTGAACTTTGCTCGTCGATTGACACGATGACGCCGCAGGTATTTCCATCGAAGCCGTACAGCGCGTTGTCGTAGCCAATTCCCTTGATCACTTCGCGAGCGATCTTTGGAATGTCGACATAAGCCGAGGTGGTGATTTCACCGGCAACGACACATAGACCGGTGGTGAGAAGAGTTTCGCAAGCGACGCGACCGTGTGGGTCTTCCGCCAAAATTGCATCGAGTACTGCATCGGAAACCTGGTCCGCCATCTTGTCCGGGTGACCTTCGGTAACGCTCTCCGAAGTAAAGGTGAATTTTCTCACAACTGCTCCATCTGTTGTGCCGCTCTCGCGACGCGTCGGTATGACGTGTAGAGACTAGTTGGTGCGTGCAGACCGAATGGCAACTACTGCATTCAAGACTGACCGGGCGATAGATCGCTTGTCGGCCAAAGCCACTTCTACAGGTTCTGCCCCACGAGCGACCAACGTCACGGCATTGGTCGTGTGAGCAAAGCCGACTCCGTCTTGGGAAACATCGTTAGCCACGATGAGATCGGCGCCTTTGCGCTCAAGCTTGGACTGCGCGTTTGTAACAAGGTTTTCGGTTTCGGCCGCGAAACCAACCAGCACTTGGCCGACAGGTTTGTTCTTGCCAAGACCCGCCAGAATGTCGGGGGTGGATTCGAGCTCGATTGCCCCGAGATCGGCAATGAGACCCGTAAGTGGGTCTTTCTTCAACTTGTGAGCGGCAACGCGAACAGGTCGCACGTCGGCAACAGCTGCGGCCATAACCACAACGTCTGCCGATTTCGCTTCTACGTTTACCGCGTCCATCATCTGTTGGGCAGTTTCAACTTGAACAAGATTGACGCCAAAAGGTGTTGGCAAATCTGCAGTTGAAATGAGCGTGACTTTGGCACCACGCGCTACTGCCTCAATTGCAATTGCGTAACCCTGTTTGCCAGTTGATCGATTAGCAATCACGCGTACTGCATCAATCGGTTCGCGTGTTCCACCGGCAGTAACCACTACATGCGCACCATACAAATCTCCGGGAGTAAGCAACTGCTCTACTTCGGTAAATATGCGCTGAGGCTCGGCGAGTCTTCCTGCGCCAACATCGCCACCGGCGAGACGACCCGTTTCAGGCTCAAGAATGTGCACGCCACGGCGACGCAGGGTGGCAATATTTTCCTGCACTGACGCGTGCTCCCACATTTCGGTGTGCATTGCTGGACACACCAACACCGGTGCTCGTGTTGCAATCAGCGTGGCGGTCAAGAAATCACTTGAGATACCAGCCGCATAGGAACCAATAACTCGCGCAGTTGCTGGAGCAACAACAATGAGATCTGCACGTTGAGCAAGACGAGTATGAGGAATTGGATTCGCGTCATCCCACAACGTGGTATGCACTGGCTCGGATGCGAGCGCAGACAACGTGGTTTTGCCAATGAAGTGCTCTGCATCTGCAGTCATTACCGGCGCAACATGTGCACCTGCGTCGACCAATAAACGACACAGTTCGACTGCTTTATACGCAGCGATGCCACCTGAAACACACAACACGATGTGCTTTCCGCGAAGCGACATGTTTAGAACTGCGTTCTCTCGCTCGTGCGAGAACTGAACTACGCGTTTTCTTCTGCGGCCGGTGCTTCGTCAACTGCTGGAGTTTCGTCAACAGTGACGGACTCTGCTTCTGCAGTTGGCTCATCGAATGCAGCAACGACATCATCGGCTGCTTCGTTCAGCATTTCAGCATCAAGTTCGGCTTCAATAGCTTCGTAGTCAGCCATTTCGACGCCAACGATCTTGTCTGCTGCAATTTCTTCAAAGCTGATGGAAAGCGGCTTGCGCGATGTGGAGCTGACCTGTGGCGGAACCATGGTTCCAAGTCCTTCGCCAAGCTGATTGAAATACGAATTGATCTCGCGTGCACGACGTGCGGCCAAGGTGACCAGGCTGAACTTTGAATGCGTACGGTGCATCAAGTTCTCGAGTGGCGGGTTCATCATGGTGTCTTCAGCAACCACAGGGGGTCCTTTCGCTAGGGCGATAATTCTACCCTTCTAGGCGCGATTTACCCGCTCCTTGGCGATCAGGGCCAGCATGTCGTCCACGGTTTGGGCGAGATCATCGTTGATCAGCACGAAATCTGCCAAGGCTTTGCCTACCGGCTCTTCCTCTTCAGCCTTTTTCAGCCGCTGTTCCACCTTGTTATCGGCGTCGCCACGACCGTGAAGTCTGGCCTTTTGCTCTTCGCGCGATGGCGGAAGCACGAACAGCAATAGTGCTTCTGGGTGCTGTTGCTTCACTTGCTGGGCACCATCGACTTCAATTTCAAGAACAATGTCGCGTCCTGCTGGCGCCTCTGGGTTTGGAGTCCCATATAAATTGCCGATGAATTCAGTCCACTCCAAAAAACCGTTTGCATCGATTCGTTGTTGAAACTGTTCGCGAGTGACGAAATTGTATGCATCGGGCGCTTCGCCTGGCCGTTGTTCGCGTGTTGTCCATGACCGACTGAGCCACAAACGCGCATCACGCTTCACCAGTTCTTCGACAATGGTGCTCTTGCCTACTCCGCCCGGACCAGACACCACGACGATGAGCGATTTACTCACGAATGCAACGCTGCCTTTAGTTGTTCAACTTGATAAGCGGTGAGCGATCCGATGTTGCAACGCTCTGCAATACCAATATCGGTCATGATGCGTCGCGCACGGACCTTGCCGATACTCGGCTCTGCTTCCAATGCTTTCACCACATACACATACGATTCCGCAGCCGTGCGACTCGATTCGCTCAGCGAAATGAGATCGATGAACGATCGCTGCCCTAATGCAATGTGCTGACACAAACTGGCAATCTCTTGTCGCAATTCGGTCAATAATGCGGGCGACATAGAAAGATTTTAGCGTCTCAGAGTGCGCTTATCCCGCCACGGTGTGCAAG
>JBEAOI010000156.1:0-5410 GCA_041165005.1 Actinomycetota bacterium | reverse complement strand
TATGACGATGCCGCCAAGCATGAGCGCAATGCGCAGCGGCAGCGATTCGGCACGAGGAATGATGTCAATCACAACGCCGGCAACAAGACCAATTTGGACAGCGTTCAACAATGTGCCGATGCCTGGCTTTTGACGAAGTGGGATCCACAAGAAGAGCACCAAAAAACTGGTGAGGATAAGTGCGCGACCAAAAGGCCAGCCAATTTGTTTGCTTAAGCCATCATGGAAAACGTCCCATGGTGCAAGCCCCATGTGTCCCTGCTTTTGCATTCCAACACCAATTCCGAACAGGACTAGTCCGCCTACACATCGTGTGAGTCGTTGCACGGGCCGATCGCGTAACGGTGCAAGGAAGTAATTCGGCATTGTCTAACCGTAGTACTCGGTGCTGAGGAGATTGGGATTGTTTTCATATCGTTGTGCTGGGTGTGGACAGTTAGCGCGTAAAGAATGTGAGCAATGTGCATCCAAGATCGCATTGTTTCCCCGTCCGTACTGCAGCGATGCAGTTGTTGCGCTTTCTTATGTTGGGCTTGTGCGCGACTTAATGTTGGCCTTCAAGTACCGAAACCATCGGGCCATTGCAATAATGTTTGCTGAGCGTCTCGTTGCAACATTGCGCACGTCAGTCGAAATTGACAGCATCGATGTGGTGACGTGGGTGCCAACAACGCGAGAGCGACGCACCGCACGCGGTCATGACCAAGCCGAAACTCTTGCGCGAATCTTGGGTCGATCGCTTGGTTTGCCGGTGCGCAAACTCTTGGTGCGTGAAACTGTCGGGCATCAAACCGGACAAAGTCGGCAGAATCGGTTGATCGGAGTTTCGCTTCGAGCTCGATCGATGAACACACCAACCACTGTTTTGGTGGTTGATGATGTAGTGACAACTGGCGCAACGATGCGCATTGCTCAACATGTCCTGTATGGGGCGGGCGCCACGAGGGTTATCTGCGCTGCCGTGGCCTCCACTCCAGCCCCAGCACGGCGCAGGTAGGATCATTGACTGCATGGCACTACTAGATCGCATTCTTCGTGCCGGCGAAGGCAAAAAGGTCAAGGCACTTGCTTCGCTGGTGCCCGATATCAACGCTTTTGAGCCCGAGTTAAAACTGCTCTCTGATGCTGCGTTGCAGGGCAAAACCGCGGAATTCCGTCAGCGCTTAGAGCGCGGTGAAGACGTTGATGACTTAATGGTGGAAGCCTTTGCCGTTGTTCGCGAAGCATCCTCGCGAGTTATCGGTCAGCGCCACTTCGATGTCCAGCTCATGGGTGGCGCAGCACTGCATGCTGGATGGATTCCCGAAATGCGAACCGGTGAAGGAAAGACATTGGTCTCTACTTTGCCCGCATATTTGAATGCGTTATCAGGCAAGGGCGTTCACGTCATCACAGTGAACGATTATTTGGCGCGTTTTCACGCTGAGTGGATGGGCCGCATTCATCGTTGGATGGGCCTTGAAGTTGGTCTCGTTATTCCCGGAGTTCGCACGTCGCCAGAGGAAAAACGTCGTGACTATGCGGCAGACATTACGTATGGAACGAACAACGAATTTGGTTTCGACTACTTGCGCGACAACATGGCCGGCACCAAGGACGAAAAAGTGCAACGCGGTCATCATTTTGCCATTGTTGACGAAGTCGACTCCATCCTTATTGACGAAGCCCGCACGCCGCTCATCATCTCTGGGCGTATTGCTGATGCAGCAAAGATGTATTACCGATTCGCTTCAATTGTGCGCTCGCTATCGCGCGACGTTGATTACGAGGTAGAAGAAGACAAGCGAATTGTGGTCCCAACCGAGTCGGGTATTGAAAAGGTTGAGCAACAACTAGGTATTGACAACTTGTATGACGAAGTGCAGCAGAACTTGGTGCATCAGTTGCAAGTTGCTTTGAAGGCTGCAGTTCTATATCACCGCGACAAGGACTACATCGTTCAAGACGGTGAAGTAAAAATCGTCGACGAATTCACTGGACGAATTCTTGAAGGTCGTCGCTGGAGCGAAGGCATTCACCAAGCCGTCGAAGCTAAAGAAGGCGTAAAGATCAAGGAAGAGAACCAAACTCTTGCCACCGTCACCCTGCAGAACTATTTCCGCATGTACGACAAGCTTGCGGGAATGACGGGAACTGCGCAGACAGAAGCTGCCGAGTTAATGAACACCTACAACCTTGCAGTGGTTCCAATTCCAACGAATCGCGAAATGGTTCGTGTAGACCAGCCAGACCTCATTTATAAGTCAGAGCAAGCAAAATTCAATGCGGTGGTGCAAGACATTGAAGAGAAACACAAAGCGGGACAGCCGATTCTTGTTGGAACGGTCAGTGTTGAAAAGAGCGAATTGCTTTCGCGTTTGCTAGACAAACGAGGCATCAAGCACGAAGTGTTAAACGCAAAGCAACACACACGTGAAGCCCATATCGTCACTCAGGCCGGTCGCTTGGGGGCTGTAACGGTTGCAACCAACATGGCGGGCCGTGGTGTTGACATTTTGTTGGGTGGAAACCCAGAAGGTCTTGCGCGTCAGCAAGTGCTCAGCGAGGGGCACTCCGAAGATTCGTTGAAAGACGAGTTTGAATTGGCAATGCCGCTTGCTCAAATGCCTGAGGAGTATCGCAGTGCTCGCAGCGCCGCGCAATCGCGATACAAAGAGGTGCTTGCAGCGTTCATCACACAGTGCAAAGAAGAAGGCGAAAAGGTTCGAGCAGTTGGCGGCTTGTATGTGCTTGGAACTGAGCGTCACGAATCACGCCGTATTGACAACCAGTTGCGCGGTCGCGCAGGTCGTCAAGGCGACCCTGGTGAAAGCCGTTTCTATCTCAGCCTCGATGACGAGCTCATGCGCTTGTTTGCAACAGGTGCACTCAGTTGGGTCATGGGTAAAGCGCTTCCCGATGACGAAGCGATTGAAGCAAAAATGGTTACTAAAGCAATTGAACGTGCGCAGAGCACAGTTGAGCAGCGCAACGGAGAAATTCGCAAGAACGTTCTGAAGTACGACGAAGTAATGAATGAACAGCGCAAGATCATTTATCAGCGCCGTGATCAAATCCTTGAAGGACTCGATCTGAAAATTGCTGCCATGGAGTACTTGGCAGATGCTGTTGACTCACTCATTGATAGTCATTGTGTGTCCGATGCCGAAGATGAATGGGACTTGGAAGGTCTTGCTCGCGAGTTGGTCTCTTTCTGGCCAACCACCATCACCCAAGCATCGCTTGCGAACTGTGGCTCAACAGATGACATGTACGACCACGTAATGGCAGACGCTTCTCGTTATTACGCCCAGCGCGAATCTGAAATGGGTGAAAAAACCATGCGCGAAGTTGAGCGCCAGGTGATGCTGCGCATTATCGATCAGCGTTGGCGCGAACATCTCGAGGAAATGGACTACCTGCAAGAAGGAATCAACCTTCGTGCTATGGGCCAAAAAGATCCGCTTACCGAATGGCAGCGCGAAGGTTTTGAAATGTTCGGTGCACTTATGAAAGGCATCGCACAAGACTTCGTGAAGTATGTGATGCACGTTCAAGTGGTGAAAAATGATGCACCAGCAATTCAGGTGCAAAACATTCAAGAGTCTTCATATGACGCCGAAACACAGGGCGGTTTTGCAGGTGCAGTAGCCGACCCGATGGCGCCACCCATTCCTGCAGCCCCTGTTGCGCAGAAAACTGTGGTGAAAGCTGCAGATGACTGGTCGCTCACACCGCGAAATGCACCTTGCCCATGTGGATCGGGCAAGAAATTTAAGATGTGCCACGGGCGCGATTAATCGCAATACCGAATAGGCAACTGACATGCGCGATTTTTCAAACGACCTCACTGAAGTCCGACGTCGAGTTGACGAGGCTTCGGTGTATCTCAAAGTGGAAGATAGTCGTGCGCGCATCGCTGAACTTGAAATAGAAGTTGCCCGTCCAGATCTATGGGACGACCAAGAGAATGCAAAGAAAGTCAATTCTGAATACTCGAATTTGAAATCCGACTTGGACGAGTTCGCGTCATTGGCGGGATCGATTGAAGATCTTGAAGTGTTGCATGAGATGGCTCGTGAAATTGACGATGAGAGCCAAGAGCCAGACTTAGAGCGCGGTATCGCTCAGGCTCGAACCAAACTTGATGCACTTGAATTACGCAGTTTGTTTACGGGAGTGCACGACGAGGCAGATGCAATCGTGCAAATCAATGCAAAGGATGGCGGAGTAGACGCTCAAGACTGGAGCGAGATGCTGTTGCGCATGTTCACGCGCTGGGCGGAGCGCAAAGGTTTTGATATTGAGATTGGCGACGTCTCTGAAGGCACCGAGGCCGGAATTTTAAGTGCAGACTTCACGGTGCGTGGCCGATACGCCTATGGGCTGTTGACGTCTGAGCGAGGCACGCATCGTCTTGTTCGCATTAGCCCATTCGATAACCAAGGTCGGCGGCAAACAAGTTTTGCCAACGTACAAATTTGGCCAGTGCTCGAAGAAGTTGATGTTGAAATTAACGAAGCAGATATTCGCATGGAAGTGTTTCGTGCATCAGGAGCTGGTGGTCAGCACGTAAACAAAACATCATCTGCTGTGCGACTCATTCACGAACCAACAGGACTTGTCGCATCGTCGCAACAAGAGCGTTCGCAATTACAGAACCGCGAAAATGCATTGAAGCGACTGAAGACCATGGTTGCCTCACGCATTGAAGAAGAACGCGAAAATGAGTTGCGGAGCATTGCTGGTAAGCAGGCACAAGTTGGTTGGGGAAGCCAGATCCGCAGCTATGTCATGCAGCCGTATCAAATGGTGAAAGACGTTCGCACCGAAATTGAAAGCGGAAATATCGCGGGAGTCCTTGACGGAGACCTGGATTCCTTTATGGAAGGCTTCCTCCGCTGGCGCCGTGCAAACTCTGATTCATAAATTAGACTCATGATCTGTTGCCTGAGAGGGGCCCCATGATCCGTTTGGAAAATGTGACCAAGAGGTACGGGTCCGAAACCGTTGCGGTTCGGGACGCATCATTTGACGTCGCCAAGGGAGATTTTGTGTTTTTGGTTGGCCCGTCTGGGTCGGGCAAGTCCACCATCTTGCGCTTGATTAACCGTCAGGAACGACCTGAGCGTGGTGATGTTTGGGTTGCTGGTCAAAACGTCAACGACCTTCCAGACTCTCGAGTTCCGTTTTTGCGTCGCAACATGGGCAATGTATTTCAGGACTACAAACTGCTCACAGGTAAGACCGTGTTTGAAAACATTGCGTTTGCCTTGGAAGTAATTGGCAAACCGCGACATGTGATTGCGCGACAGGTTCCGATCGTGCTCGATCTTGTGGGCCTTGCCGGCAAAGAGGATCGTTTCCCGAATCAACTGTCGGGTGGTGAACAGCAGCGTGTTTCAATCGCACGAGCGTTCGTCAACCGCCC
>JBEAOI010000155.1:0-2642 GCA_041165005.1 Actinomycetota bacterium | reverse complement strand
CATCCATTCCACAGCAAAACCAAATTCAATCTCATCGCGAACCATGGTCTTTGCGCGGTTTTCCATTTGCCAGGACTGTGCTGCACCTTTAGAAATAACGTCGACTACATCGTCTGGGTTTAACCCAGCACGCATGGCGAAGTTCAATGCTTCTGACAAGCCTTGTGCAATGCCGGCGATACAAATTTGATTCACCATCTTCGCCAATTGGCCAGAGCCTGCCTTGCCCAACAACTGGCAACGCTTTGCATATGCATCGATGATTGGATTCACACGATCAAATGAATCTTGATCGTTGCTTCCACACATCACCGTAAGTTGGCCGTTTTCTGCACCTGCTTGTCCACCAGAAACTGGCGCATCAACAAAACCAACGCCGATGGCATTGCATGCATCGGCGAGTTCGCGAGCAAGCGTTGCCGATGCCGTGGTGTGATCAACCAAGACCGAACCTGACTTCAATCCTGCAAGAACGCCGTCATCTCCAAACACCACCGAGCGCACATCGTTGTCGTTACCTACGCACATGAATACGACATCGCTTTGTTGCGCTACTTCACGCGGTGTGAGTACTCGCGAGCCGCCGTGTTCTGCAACCCAAGCATCAGACTTGCTCGTTGTTCGGTTGTACACCACAACGCTGTGTCCAGCTTTTGCAAGATGGCGAGCCATTGGCCCACCCATGATTCCTAAACCGACGTAGCCAACGTTTGCCACGACTACTTCTTTTTCGCTACGGCCTTAGCAGGAGCTTTCGCAACTTTGGCAACCTTCGCTGCTTTCGCAACTGGCTTTGCTGCATCTTTGGCAACTGCCTTAGCAACTGGCTTGGCATCGTCTTTAGGAATTTGCTTCACGATCTTTGCACCCTTTGAAGGCTTCAACACGCCTTGCTCAAGTGCTGCGTCAAGCCATACTTCCGCAGCATCAGTTGAAACTTTAAGTGCTGGTGAAATTTCAGAAATCAAGTTGATACGCGCGCGGTCGTACATGGTTTTTTCTGCAGCCGACAATGCGCTGTCGCGGTCGCGAGCTGCCAAGTTACGCACTACTTCGGCAACCTGATACACGTCACCACTCTTCAGCTTCTCTTGGTGGTTCTTAAATCGACGCGACCAGTTTGCAGGAACACGTGGGTCTGCTTTCGACAACACTGAACGCAAGTCTTCAAGTTCCGACTTCGAAACCGGCGGACGAACACCAACTTGGTTCGCCATTGCAGTTGGTACTGAAAGAGTCATCTCATTGATGACCGTCTTCAAGATGAGATATTCCTGGACCGAACCAAATGCCTTCATGCGCTTAATGCCATGGACAATGCAGGCACCGTGCTGGGGGTAAATGACGGTGTCACCTTTTTTGAATTTCACTGAAGCGACCTCTCTACAGACTGACCCCGAAAGGATAGGCGTTCAGGGCCCCTAACCCACAATGCGCACGATTTTTACTGGCGAAACTGCAATTGCGCCCCCGGTAGGAATCGAACCTACGACCTACGGATTAGAAGTCCGCCGCTCTATCCATCTGAGCTACGGGAGCAATCTGCTTGCTCAAATCTACCGCCCGTCCAACTACCGTTTAGTCGTGCGTTCACGACTGTTGGTGCTGTTTGCGGCATTTTGTTTCGCCACAACTGGCACATCTCGTGCACTTGGGCCAGACAGCGCCACATCACTTGGTGTTGCAGCCATTCGGTTCATCGTTGGAGCCATCGCGCTATTCGCCATTACGGCGCTTGCTCGCAAGCCACACATCACTACATCTTCCCCTCCCCTATATATATGGCTCATTGCCGGCTTTGGCCAGGCCATGTACGGGGCAACGTTCTTCGCAGCCGTTCACGAAACAGGGGTTGCAGTTGGCACTGTCGTTGCACTTGGATCAGCGCCAATTCTTACGGGAGTGTTGTCTGCAGTCTTGTTTCGATCGCTGCCTACTCGCACGTGGATGTTGGCAACAGTCGCAGCAATTGCCGGCATGTCACTCATCGTGTTATCGGGCAATGACACAAATGTTTCCGTAGTGGGAATTATGTTCGCGCTTGGAGCCGGGCTCGGATACGCGCTCTTTGCACTTGCTAGCAAGCGCATCGTGGAATCCGGAGTTGGAAGCGATGTTGCAATGGCTCGAGTATTCGGTGTCGCCGCAATCATGCTTGCGCCAACACTGTTCTTCGTCAACACCGAATGGGTAGTTACAACAGGTGGTATTTCTCTCGGTCTATGGCTCGGCATTGTGACCGTTGCTCTTGCCTATTGGGCGTATGCAAGCGGATTGCAAAACCTGGAGCCTCGCGAGACCACCATGATCACGCTTGCTGAGCCAGTCGTTGCCACAATTCTTGGTGCAGTGGTGCTTGACGAACGACCCGCAGCGCTTGCATGGATCGGAATCATCATGGTCATCGTCGCACTTGCGTACGAGTCAAGAACGACAGCAGCTCATTCATGATCTTGCATTTGTTGTCGCGAAAAAGCTGGATTGAGGCTCAGGAAGTTGGGCAACTCATTGCGCCATCTGTGGCAATCGAAGGTTTCGCACATTGTTCAACGGAACATCAAATGGTTGATGTTGCCAACAAGTACTACCGAGGCACTCGCGACATGGTGTTGCTCAACATTGACCCAGACAAACTAACTAGC
>JBEAOI010000154.1:0-12186 GCA_041165005.1 Actinomycetota bacterium | reverse complement strand
ATAAGGAGCAGTGCAATTGCCAATGTTGTCGCTGGGCGCATGTCATGACTTTACGCCTAATTGGAACCTCAATTGGGCTTGGAACCCAACCGCACCGAGGTGCTTACTCCGCCTCCAGCATCTGGGTCCTGGGAAATGGTCACCATGTTTGTTGGCCCAAGGTCTAACTCGGCCGCTGCAGAACCGCGGTCGGTGCACAGCGCCAACATGCCGAAGCTGTCGACGACGAGTCCAAGGCCTCCACCGATTTCGGAGAAGTTGTTCACAATAGGAACAGAACGAACAATGTGATTTGGTGAATCAGGATTTCCAATTGCCACTCGCACGGGTGATCCCCACTGTGCGATTTCTTCTGGTCCGATATTCAGTTGGCAATTCCCGTAATGATCGACCCACGTCACTTCGCCAACGAGCTGCCCATTTTCTTCACGCGTAATGGGAACAATGCCAGGAAGAAGTGAAGCGGTATCAATCTCGTTACCAAATTCGCTGAGTTCAACTCCATTGCAAATGTGTGCGGCGACCGAACCGAAGATATCTCGGCCGGCAAACGTGGCACCTGGAGACGGTAAGTGATATTTCGTATTGGTCAGTTCCACAGCAAATTCGGCTCCACCTGCCAGCGCAACGCCTGTTGCTAAAAGACCATTATCTGGGCCAACAAACACGCCATCCCCGCCGGAAACACTGACTGCAATTGCACGCCTCGAAGTACCAACACCTGGGTCAACCACTGCCAAGATCACGCCTTTTGGAACATACGAAACTGCTCGTGCTAGCGCAAGTGAACCTGCGCGAACATCGAAAGCAGGAACATCGTGAGTGATGTCAATTACTTGCACATGCGGAGCGATGTCTGCGACAACGCATTTCACAATTCCAACGAATTCATCTCGAGTTCCATAATCAGTGAGGAACGAAATGTGATTGAAGCGGCGTGTCATGGTGTGTTTAAGAAAAAACGAATGGACCGGTGCCAACCCCCCGACGGCACCGGTCCAAACGGCGCACTCTTTCGAGCGCGACTCCCGGTTGGGGGGTAACCCCGTCCGGAGTTCGTGACCTGGGGCATACCCTAGCGACTACTTGCCCATCTCACGGCTGCGTTGCACTGCCGATTTCACGGTCTGTGAAATGGCGTCTCGCAGGCCGGCGGCCTCAAGTGTGGCAATTGCAGCGGCCGTCACTCCGTTTGGCGACGTGACATTTGCGCGCAATTGTTCTGGACTTTCAGGTGACTGACTGAGCAGTTGTGCTGACCCAACAAACAACTGACGAACCAGAGTGTTGGCAACATCGGCCGATAGACCTTGTTCGATTGCTGCACTGGTGAGTGCCTCGGCAACCAAGAAAATATATGCAGGACCTGAACCCGAAATTGCAGTGACTGCATCGATGAGGCTTTCAGGAACGCGCACAACTTTGCCTACCGCACCAAGAATTGACTCAGCCCATTGCAGAACTTCTTCTGATGTGGATTCTGTTGCACAAATGCCAGCCATTCCTTCGCCTATGAGTGCAGGCGTGTTCGGCATTGCGCGCACTACGGAAGTGTGTGAACCCGAGGCGCTCTGCAATGCAGATGCGCTGACTCCTGCGGCAATGGAAAGTACGCGTGTTGCGCCAGCCTTGCTGAGTGCTGCACATGTTTCGACAGCTCCACCAGGTTTCACTGCAATTACTGCTGCAGAACATGGGCCAATGGCGTCACTGGTGTTGATTCCTGGGAACAAATTCTGCAATGCATTACGGCGATCCGCGGAAAGCTCAACGACTGAAATATCCGTGGACTTCCAACCGGCGCGTAACAAGCCCTCAATGATTGCACCGCCCATGTTGCCACCACCAACGAATGTGATTGGCTCCTTTTGCATGTGGTCAGGTTAGCGACTTATGTGGTTCGAGTTATTGGACAACTTCTCCGATCGCCAATAACCCGAACGCGTAACGATGTGTACGACTAGTCGTTAAAGCGGCTGGCAAATCCAATGCGGATGAGCGAACCAAAACTTTGCTCCACTGTCGAATACAGGGTGCCAATTGCGCGATCTAACTCTTTTTCATTCAGTGCAGCAAGCGGAATCTCGCCGCGAAGGAACACCGCATCTTCTTGACCAATTGAAAAATGAGCCCCTACGAGCTTTTCGTTTCGACGAAGTAATGCTTCGTACAGCGTCTGTGCATTTTCTTCTGGAGCAGGCATGACATAGGTTTCAAATCGAAGCGTGCGCTGGCCCAAAGTAAGCCACACCGTGGTGAACTCCTTTTCTTCACCGGCCATACGCACGTACCAACGAATTTCTTGGTCAGTTGAACGATCAACGGCGAGTATCAACTCATTTTGTGCCTTTTCACGCGACAGCCATTCATCAATTTGTCGCTCTGTTCGGGCGAGAGCAGCGTCGTCAAACAAATCGGACACTAGGAACACGCAACCAAGTCGCGCTCAAGCAACTCGGTATACACACTGCGGGCTTTCAGCGCTGCTGACTTCCACGAATAAGCCTGTGCGCGATGTGCAGCCGCAGTTCCCATAGAAATTGCGAGCAAAGAATCATCGAGAAGTCGGCGAGTAAAGCGCGCAAAACCAGAAACATCGCGTCCCGGAACCAGGAACCCTGTCTTGCCATCTTCAATCAAGTTCAGTAATCCGCCAACCGCAGTTGCGACAACAGGAATTCCACATGCAGCTGCTTCAAGTGCAACAAGGCCAAAACTTTCGCTGCGTGATGGAACCAACACCACATCTGCAGCACGATAAAACGTCGACAACAGGTGGTGTGGCTGTGGCTCGTAGAACTTCACGCGACCAACTAGTCCAAGTTCCTGAATGAGCGCTTCAACTCGAGCAAGCTCAGTTGCGCCTTCCACTCCACTCGCACCGCCAACAACAATGAGTTGCGCATCGCTACGACCAATTTCAGCAAGTGTGCGCACTGCAACATCTAGACCCTTCAAGGGCTGAATGCGACCTACAAACAACAACATGGGACCTGATCCAAGTCCGAGTGCATGGCGCGCACCGCGGCGATCACCGGGCGAAAAGAAAGCGCGCTCAACACCTGGTGCAACTACTTCAATTGAACCGGGTGCACTTCCGTACAGCGACTGAAACTGTGATTGCTCTTCTGTACAACTGACCATGATGGCGTCTGCACAACCAATGATTTCAAGTTCAGATTTGTCGCGAATAGGTGACTCCACATCGCCACCCAAACTTTTTACTCGCGCAAAAGTATGAAACGTTGTCACGAGAGGCAAATCAAGTTCGTGCTTTAAGCGGTGACCAGCGAGTCCAGAGAGCCAATAATTTGCGTGCACGATGTCGGCACCGCCACGGTGTTGTAAATGCCAAGCGACACCGTCAGTGAATTCATCAACCACATTTAGTAGCTCTTCCTTTGGCAGATCAACCTCACCGGCTTGCACGTGCACCACTCGATGGTTTGGTTCAACTTCAATGACTTCTGGAAGATCGCTTTTCCATTTGCGCGTATATGTGGTGCATTCAACTCCACTGCTTGCAAGAGATGAGACCAATTCGCGCACGTACACATTCATGCCACCACCATCGCCAACACCTGGCTGAGCCAGAGGCGAAGTATGCATAGAGAGAATGGCTACGCGTTGCATTACATCATCAACCTATCTGCAGGGCTACTTAATTCGCCTAGTTCAGCTCGGCGTCGAATCAGCGTTTTCCCCAACAAAACTGCGGTAGACCGAGAGCAACGTTTGCTTTTGATCCGTAGTTAAATGGGGATCCGACGACACCGCGTCAACCACACCAGAGCGGGGTTCCTCGCTCGGATCAAGGATGCCCGCTCGCTCGTACAGGGTTTCAGCAGAGATCTGCATTGCACGCGCAAGCTGCTGCAAAATTTCAGCCGACGGTTTGCGCAGGCCACGCTCAATTTGTGACAAATACGGATTCGAGACTCCCGCAACTTTTGCTAAATCTCGAATGGACTGTTGAGCCAGTTCGCGTTGTTGGCGAATGAAGTTACCTACATCAGCCAGACGTTTGTCAACAACCATGATCAGTTGTCGTCGTTCAGCAGTGCGTCAACGTTTGCGCCACCATCTTTGTATCGCTTTACCAATTCGGCAGTCAGTGCATCAATTTGATCGAATAATGAACGGCGCTCACCCGAGCGAGCATTTTCAAATGCGCTGAGTTCATCAATTGCGCGCTGTAAACCTTCAACATCGAGTGTGCGAATAGATCCAAAGCCGACTCGCTCGCACAACTGTTCCAACTCCACCACAAGTGGATGGTCCGTTGCGATAATTGTTTCGCGAGGTGGTCGCGCAGAACCACCACCGTGCTCCTGACCAAACACTCCTGCCAAGTCTGTTGCAGTGTTGCTTGTTGGAAGATTTTCTGCGCGACGTCGCTGCTCGTCGCGCGCAATATCTAGTCGACCCTGCGCCATTCGGCGCACGAATGACACTGCGTCTTCTTTCGCCTGCATTGCGGTACGTGCGGCACGAATTCCTGCAAGGTCGAGGTGAGAAAAATCACTCATTGATCGCCACCAGAGACAGGGGGAAGAATTGCCACCTCATCATTGTCGTTGACTGGTGCATCCGAATCGGCGACCTCTCCATTTACCCAGATTCGACACGTGCCAAGTACACGCTCAAAATCGGCACCAAACCGAGCTACCGCCTCAGAAATGACCTCTGAAACCGTGTTGCCGGGGACGACATCTCGCGAACAACCAGCCGCCTCGCGAGCGGATGCGAACAATCGCAATTGAGCCACAAACTCATCGTACCTTTGCCACTACCCTGCCTTGGCGTGTCTACTAACGGCGTCATTGCGAGTCTGCTTGTTGTGCGACATGGACAGTCGTTATGGAACATCGAAGAACGCTGGCAGGGTCGAGCCGACATTGAACTCAGCGATCTTGGCATTGCGCAAGCACGTCAGGCTGCACAACGTTTAGGAACATTTGATTACATCGCCTCCAGCACTCTGCTGCGTGCACTTCGAACTGCGCACATCATTTCTGAAGCGCAAGGAGTTGGTCCTGTAGAAACCGACGAACGACTCCAGGAAACCCATGTTGGCCCGTGGGAGGGTTTAACTCGCACTCAAATTGAAGAACAATGGCCAGGGTTTTTGGCATCGCGAACCAAACCCGAAGGATTTGAATCTGACGAAGCAATTGTGCAGCGGCTCACCGATGCGTTCCTTGATATTGGTCAACGATGTGCTGGCGGAACTGCACTCATCATTAGTCATAGTGGAGTCATTCGCACGCTGCGTCATGTGCTTGGTGCAAGCAATCCACGTCTACCAAACCTTGGCGGAAGTTGGTTCCATGTGCATCGCGACAATCGCATTAGCGTTGGAGACCTCGTCACGCTTGTAGATGATGACCTCACAACAGAATCGCTGTAACCATGCTCAATCGACTGCTTGATGATTCTTTTGATAAGGAAATTCGCCGCAACATCACTGCGGTTACTGTTGCGCGGCTTGTAGCTAATGCCGCGTATCGGTTTGCTCCATTGTTTCTGGCAACTATTGCTCGTGGGTTTGATGTTTCGCTTTCCACGCTTGGTTTTGCCATTTTTGTCAGCGAACTTTCTGGCTTTGCCTCACCGCTTGCTGGACGGATCGTCGATCGCCTCACGCACCGCAACAGCATGGTGCTTGGTCTCGTTGGATCCGCAATCGGTTGCACCATAGCGGCAGTCTCTGTATCGCCATTGATGTTTGCAGTTGGCGTGACTGTTCTTGCACTCACTAAACAAAGTTTTGACCTCGGTCTTGGTGCATGGATTGCAGACCACGTTCCCTACAAACAGCGCGGAAAAATTGTAGGACTCACCGAAACCGCATGGGCACTTGGACTACTCGTTGGTGTTTCGGTCATGGGTTTAATCACTGCTGCAACCAACTGGCGTATTGGTTTTGCATTTGCAGTCTTGTGCCTGGTTGTTTCAACCGTTGTCATTTTTAATCGCGTCACCAATGAAGGCCGTGAGATTCACGAAAGTCGCAGCACTACACCGCAACGTGTCACCGGTAGCTCATGGTTGGTAGTTGCCACCATGTTCTTCATCATGTGCAGCGCACAAAACCTGTTTGTCACCTTCGGTGCTTGGCTTGAAGATGAATTTCAATTTGGCGCCGCTCGACTTGCAGTCGCAGGTTTTTCGCTTGGACTCGTTGAGCTAACCGCATCGGTCAGTAGTTCTCGTCAAACCGACAAATGGGGCAAAGAACGAAGCATTGCCTTCGGAGCACTCCTGGTTATCCCTGGCGGCATCTTTCTTGTTCTCGGATCCCAGAACCTGATCGTTGGATTGATTGGTGTGTTTATCTATTTCCTCGGTTTTGAATTCTCAGTGGTCAGCCTGTTGCCATTGGCCACCAAACTTGTTCCAAACAGCCCGGGAACAGGGCTTGGTTGGGTATTGGGTGCCGGAACGCTGGGGCGCGCAGTGATGGCCATTGTTGCCACCAATTTGTTTGAGTCATTTGGCGTACGTGGTCCAGCGTTAATGGGCGCGTTCTTCGGTCTGCTTGGTGCGATCACCATTACGCGTTATCAACGCGTAATCGGAAAAAACTAACCGCGATACGCGTTAGTAATTGGCAAGCGCCGGTCCTTGCCGAAGGCCTTCAACGAAACACGAACTCCTGGTGGACCCTGACGGCGTTTGTATTCATTTACATCGACCAAGCGTGAAATTCGTCGGACGAGTGTCTCATCAAACCCAAGCGCAATAATTTCTGAAGCGGTGCGATCTTGCTCTACGTACAGTTCCAGAATCGGATCGAGTACTTCATACGGCGGCAATGATTGGTCATCTCGCTGATCTGGGCGTAATTCAGCCGACGGCGGCTTCGTAATTACGGCTTCGGGAATCACTTCTTTACCTGCGCGCACATTGACAAAGCGACACAGCTCATACACCGTGGTCTTTAGCAAATCTTTAATGACTGCATAACCACCAACTGAGTCGCCGTACAACGTGAAGTAGCCAACTGCGAGTTCGCTCTTATTTCCCGTTGTTAACACCATCCAGCCAAATTTGTTTGACAGCGCCATCAACGTGGTGCCACGAACACGGCTTTGCAAGTTCTCTTCGGTGAGATCGGCTGCCTTGCCGGCAAAACTTTCTGCAGTCATGTCGAGATACGCGGCAAACGCAGGTTCAATAGAAATGGTTTGCATATCTATTCCGAGGTTGCTTGCCAAAAGCGCTGCATCGGTTCGCGAGCCTTCACTGGAATAACGCGATGGCATGGAAACACCATGTACGTGTTGTGGACCAAGTGCTTCAACTGCAATAGCGGCAACAAGCGCAGAGTCGATTCCACCCGATAGGCCAATGACCACATCGGTGAATCCATTCTTGCGCACATAGTCGCGAGTTCCCAGCACTAGCGCGCCAAATACTTGTTCCATGTCGGATGAGTTTGGAGTAATTGTTCCTGCACGCTGTACACCACGTGCACGGGTTGATTGTGAAATCTCAATTACTGAAACATCGCTTGCAACGTGTGATTCGCTTACTGAAATGTCAATAAACGACAAACTTTCACTGAATTGTTCTGCGCGCATCAACATGTCGCCGCGATGGTCAAACACCATGCTTCCACCATCAAACACCAACTCGTCTTGGCCACAGACTTGATTGACATACACAATTGCGCACGAATTTGTTCGTGCGCGATCACTGACCATGCGTTGACGCTCATCAAACTTTCCGCGGTGATACGGCGAACCATTGATGTTGATATTTAACGTTGCACCTGCTTTAGCTTGTTTCTGAACTGGCCCGTCTGCTTGCCAAATGTCTTCGCAAATGGTGACTCCCACGGGCACGCCACAAATGGTGAACAGCGAAAACGATGAACCAGGAGCGAAATATCGCTCTTCGTCAAACACGCTGTAGTTCGGAAGTAATTGCTTGTTATACGTGCCATGCAATGTCCCATTCGATGCAATGGCAGCAGAGTTCGATAACGAACCCAGCGTTCCGTCGACAAAACCAAACACCGCAACACAACCGTGTGTTTCCGCCACGATCTCGCGCATTGCCCGCTGGTTTTCAGCCACGAATCCCGATTTCAGCACGAGATCTTCGGGTGGGTAGCCAGTAATGGAAAGTTCGGGAAAGGCCACAATGTCGCAGCCTGCGTCATTCGCAGCCGCATACATCTCGAGGATCCGGCGTGAATTGCCTGCAATATCGCCAACTACGGGGTTGAACTGGGCTAATCCCACCCGCACCTGTTGAGTCGCTACCGCCACAACTTCAGGCTAGGGGTCTACAACTTCACAAAGCGTTCACATTTGAGCAACGGGGGTGAAATCCCCATGTTGGAGACTGTCACCGAACCCGAATTCGGGGTTATGGCCCGAATTCACAACCGGAAGGAAATGACATGCCATATCAAGCGGAATACATCTGGATTGACGGCCATAAGCCAACTCCAATGCTGCGTTCGAAGACCAAAATTCTTGCGAACAGCGTAAAGACTCCTCCAATTTGGGGTTTCGATGGTTCATCAACCGAACAAGCAACTGGTGACGCATCAGACTGCATGTTGAAGCCAGTATTCACTTGTCCAGACCCAATTCGCGGTGGCAAAAACATTTTGGTGTTGTGCGAAGTAATGCTTGCTCAAACTGAGAAGCCACACCCAACCAACACTCGTGCAGTGTGTGCAGAAGTTTCAAAGAAGTTTGCAGCGCACGGAATGATCTACGGCATTGAACAGGAATACACCATGATGCGCCTTGATGGTCGTCCTTACGGATTCCCAGAAGCAGGCGGCGAACCTGCACCACAAGGTCCTTACTACTGCGGCGTAGGGGCCGGCCGTGTAATGGGTCGCCAAATCATTGAAGAGCACACATGGGCATGTATTGAAGCTGGACTCATGATTGAAGGAACAAACGCTGAAGTAATGCCTGGTCAGTGGGAGTTTCAAATTGGTGCAGCAGACGCACTGACTGTAAGTGACCACATGATTGTTGCTCGTTGGTTGCTTGATCGCATTGCAGAAGACCACGACGTGGTTATCTCCTATGCAGCGAAGCCACAAAAGGGTGACTGGAACGGAGCGGGTGCACACACCAACTTCTCAACAAAGGCAATGCGTGGAAGTTACGCAGCCATCGAAGCAGCATGTGAAGCACTCGGATCACGCGTGATGGAACACGTAAACAACTATGGCGATGACATTCAAAGCCGCCTCACCGGAAAGCATGAAACTGCTCCTTGGGACAAGTTCAGCTACGGCGTGTCGAACCGTGGTGCATCAGTGCGTATTCCATGGCAAGTTGCACGTGATGGCAAGGGTTACGCAGAAGACCGTCGTCCAAACGCAAACGTTGATCCGTACGTGGTGACACGCCTGATTATGGAAACGGTATGTGGAGCCGCGAAGGCACCAACTGCAAGCACCAAGGCTCCGAAGAAGGCCGTGAAAAAGAAGGCCCCAGCAAAGACCAAGGTTGCAGCCAAAAAGAAAAAGAAGTAATTCGCCCACAAGGCGGAAATAAGCCTCAACGGCACCGAGGATCCGGTTCCTCGGTGCCGTTGTTTATTTATGGAGGCAGACTGTAGAGATGTCCACCATGCACGAACACCAGCGTGACTACGTATTGCGCACCGTTGAAGAGCGCGGTATTCGGTTGGTTCGACTGTGGTTTACCGATGTTCTCGGAAACCTAAAGTCATTCGCCATCAGCCCTGCTGAAATGGAAAATGCACTGAATGACGGCATGAGCTTTGATGGTTCATCAATAGATGGCTACAGCCGCGTGCAGGAAAGCGACGTGCTCGCAATTCCAGACGCAAACACATTTGAAGTACTTCCGTGGGCAGACTCTAAAGGCGCCGAAGCGCGCGTGTTCTGCGACATTGCAAAACTTGATGGCACAGCATTCGACGGCGACCCACGCCAAGTTTTGCGTCGCAACTTAAGCGCAGCGCGCGATAAGGGATACTCGTTTTACATAGCTCCAGACATTGAGTACTTCTATTTCGCTCCACCCGATGGCACGAACAAACCGGTGTTGCTCGACCAAGGTGGATTCTTCGATTTAACGAGCACTGACATTGCCAGTTCCTTGCGCAAAGAAACCATTCGCACGCTTGAGACCATGAGCATTCCTGTGGAGTACAGCTTCCACGAAGATGCACCAAGCCAACATGAAATAGATCTACGACACACCGACGCGCTCACCATGGCCGACAGTGTGATGACTTTCCGGTTTGTGGTGAAAGAAATTGCTGCATTGCACGATGTGCATGCAACGTTTATGCCTAAGCCGCTTGAAACCATTCAGGGCTCCGGAATGCACTTACACCTTTCGCTCTTTAAGGGTGAAAACAACGCTTTCCACAGCCCAGACGACCCGTACAACTTGTCACCCACTGCAAAGAGTTTCATGGCTGGTCTGTTGCACCATGCTGCAGAAATCACAGCGGTCACCAACCAGACAATCAATTCCTACAAGAGACTCGTTCCTGGCTTTGAAGCACCAGTGCACATTTCGTGGGCACGCAACAATCGCAGCGGACTCATTCGCGTTCCAATTCCAAAACGTGGAAGCGATTCGGCAACGCGCATTGAATATCGTTCACCAGATCCAGCATGCAACCCGTACCTCGCCTTCTCGGTCATCTTGGCTGCAGGAATGCGTGGAATCGAACAGGGCTACGAACTGCCTGCAGAGGCTGATGCAAACCTCTTCGAAATGGACGATGCGGCACTCGAAAAAATGGGTATCCAACAGTTGCCGCAATCGCTTTCCGATGCATTGCGTGTGATGGAGAAATCATCCCTTGTTGCAGATGCCTTGGGTGACCACATTTTTGAATGGTTCTTGCGCAACAAGCGCGCAGAGTGGCGCTCGTACAAGACCCACATCAGCGAATACGAACTCGGCCGCTACCTGAAGTCCATCTAGTTGCCATTATGACCAGCGACCGTCTCTCTCAAATGCTCGCGGTGTTCCCATCGCCTGCCCCAATTGATCTTGCACGCACGCTTGATTTAGCTGGGTTTCGTTGGAAAGCAGTCGCATCCGCAGACGAAGCGGCCAAGAGCGAACCGGCCGAAGGCTGGTCGGGGGCCATCATCATGTGCGACGAAGACCCAGAGGGTGGCTGGTCACTCTGTCGCTCATTGCGTAAACGCGATGTTCCTGTTGAGCGAATTTTGGTGCTCGTCAATGGCAGCCAATTGCAAGATTTGGATTTGCGCGATGATCTCTATGACGACTTTTGCCTGGCGCCATTTCATCCTCGCGAGCTCGAAGCACGTCTTCGCCATTTGTTCTGGTTTGAGATCAAGGGCAATCGCGAATCACTTATTGAATACAGCGGACTTGTCTTGAATGTTGAAACCTACCAAGCATCATTTGGTGGTCATGCGCTAGACCTCACGTTCATGGAATATGAACTACTCAAGTTTTTGGCGCAGAACCCTGGCAAGGTGTTCTCACGTGAAACCTTGTTGTCGCGCGTTTGGGGTTACGAATACTTCGGTGGTGCGCGCACGGTAGACGTACACATTCGTCGATTGCGCGCAAAGCTTGGCGAAGAACACGCCAACCTCATTCAAACTGTGCGCAGTGTTGGCTACCGCTTTGGGCAATCGAAGTGGTCTGCGGGCAATAACTAAGCAAACGCTGTTGCGAGTGTCGTAACACCAATAACAAAAAACAGCAACGCTGCAGTTCGCTGAATCACGCGAAGTGGGACTTTTGTTGTTAACCACGAACCGGTGAGTACGGCTAAACCAGACACAGACGAAAGCGCAAGCACCGCTCCACCCGCAACTGCAATTGGGTCATCAAATCGTGCAGCAAAACCAGCGGTGGCAAGTTGCGTCAGATCACCAAACTCGGCAACCAAAATTACCGAAGCAGCAGTCCATGCAACTCGTGAGTTCGACATCGTGGTTGACCACTTTTCAATTGACTCTTCGTCATCATCTTTTCCTGCACGCCAGGTCATTACGCCACCAAGCATGAACAGCGCACCGACAAGCAATTGAATAGGGCGCTCGGGCAAACGCGACAGCGCGGATCCAAAAATTACTGCAATAACAACGTGGAATGAATATCCGGCAGTAACTCCGATCCACACTGGGAATTTTCGGCGAAAATGCGTAGAAAGCAACAGTGTCGCAAACATCGTCTT
>JBEAOI010000153.1:0-4290 GCA_041165005.1 Actinomycetota bacterium | reverse complement strand
CCCCGGTCGTTCGTACAACCCGTTGTTCATTTACGGTTCTGCTGGACTGGGCAAAACCCACCTGCTCCACGCAATTGGGTATTACGTACACCAGAACTACGCCCACTATGAAGTTCGCTATGTCTCAACAGAGACATTCCTCAATGAATACGTAGACGGCATTCGCAGTAACACCATTGCTGCCTTCAAACGTCGCTACCGCGAAGTTGACGTCTTGCTGATTGACGACATTCAGTTCATGGAGGGCAAAGAAGGTTTGCAGGAAGAGTTCTTCCACACGTTCAACTCGCTCCACGGCGCAAACAAGCAGATCGTCATTTCCTCTGACCGTATGCCGGACGCCATTCCTACCTTGGAAGACCGTTTGCGCGGTCGCTTCCGTTGGGGTCTCATCACCGACATTCAGCCACCCGACATGGAAACCCGTCTGGCCATTCTTCGCAACAAAGCCGAACGAGAGCGTACGTCTGTGTCTCACGAGGTGTTGGAGTTCATTGCCAGCAATGTCACCACCAACATTCGTGAACTTGAAGGCGCCCTCATTCGGGTTGCTGCATATGCCAGTTTGAACAAAACCCAGGTTGATGTACCTCTGGCCCAGCAGTTGCTCACCGACTTGCTTACTCGTGCCACGGTAAAGCCGCGTTCTGACGAGCAGTTGCTGGTGGAAATCGCTGAACACCTTGGGTTTGAAGTCGAAGCGTTGCGCGGCAAGAGTCGTCAACGCCCTTTGGTGCAAGCACGCCAAACAGCAATGTATGTGTTCCGTGAACTTACCGACCTCAGTTATCCCGCTATTGCCCGCTTGTTCGGCGGCCGAGACCACACCACCGTGATTCACGCTGTCGATAAAACCCAGCGCATGATGAGCGAGCGTAAGCAGGTGTACGACCAGGTCACCGAGCTCGTCCAGAAATTTAAGACGTCATAAATCATGTTGGGGACAACCATGTGGGCAACAGCGCAACAACCAGTGGATAACCACGAGTTATGCACGGCTGTTCGAACTACACAAATGCAAGATGTGTTTGCCACCCCACAGGCATGTGAGGAACATTTCCATATGTCATTTGGTATTCGTGGTGTTCATCCACAATCCACACCCCTTATTACCGTTATTAAGTCTTTATATAAACATCCACAAATAACAATGAACAACGTTGGCCAAGGAGCATGGTGATGAAATTTCGAGTTGAGCGCGAAGTATTGGCAGAAGCACTAGGTGCAGCAGCTCGTGTTGCATCAACACGGAACAACGCCATGCCGGCACTTTCCGGTGTGAAGCTTGAAGTCACCGGAGATCAATTGACATTGTCGTGCACAGATAACGACCTCTCGGTTCAGTTTGTGCTTCCAGTTGGCGGGCAAGCCGATGGTGTAGTTGTTGCAAGCGCAAAACTTTTGAGCGACATTGTTCGCGCAGGTGCAGACGGCAAAGTTACGTTTGAATCTGCTGGCGAAGAGGTTCATATTTCATCTGGTCGTGCACAAACAACGGTTGCAACATTTGCCGCTAGCGATTTCCCACATATCGCATTAGCAAGTGCTCCACCAGTAACTCTCTCGGCACCATTGTTGGGCGAAGCCCTTCGACAAGTTGTTCGCGCAGCAAGTTCCGACATGCAGCGTTTGCCACTCACCGGAGTTTTAATGTCGGCAGAGCCAGAAGGCCTGCGCTTAGTTGCAACCGACTCATATCGTTTGGCTGTTCGTGATTTACCAGGAACAAACGTGTTGGGTCACGGACAAAAGGTGGTCATTCCAAGCCGTGCACTTGGTGAATTACAACGTTTGCTCAATCAAGGCGACGAAGTGACGTTGTGTCTTGCAGAAGACAGAGCAACGTTCGCAGTAGGAAATGCAACATTGTCAACCAGTTTGTTACAAGTTGAATTTCCAAACTATCGACAACTCATACAACCGTCATATCCGAACACGCTCACGGTTGCTCGTGAAGCTTTACTTGAAGCGGTTCGTCGTTGCCGAATTTTTGCACGCGAAACCACTCCAGTGCGTTTAGAGATGACAGCCACATCGTTGAAGTTGTCGGTAATTACTCAAGACATCGGAAACTCAGAAGAAGAAATTGATTGCTCGCTTGAAGGAACCGAGATGATTGTTGGTTTCAACCCTGAGTATCTTGCTGCAGGAATTGAAGCTGTTACTGGTGATGAAATCACCATTCAAACCACCGATCCACAACGTCCGGCTGTTCTTCGCGGTGTTGGGGCAGACGATTATCTCTACTTGGTGATGCCACAACGTCTCACCGTTTAAGTACAACACTCCGAGCGACAGCGTGATCATTCAACACCTTGAACTCACGAATTTTCGCAATTACGCGGCAACAACAATTGATTTAACTTCTGGTGTTACCGCAGTTGTTGGAAACAACGGTCAAGGTAAAACCAATTTGGTTGAAGCGCTTGGTTATCTTGCGACGTTAAAAAGTTTCCGTGGTGTGCCAACCGAAGCACTCATTCGCACGGGTTGTGAAAGCGCAGTATTGCGCGCAACAGTTGTGCACGCTGACGGAAGAGAAGTACTGATCGAAACCGAACTTGTGCGCACAGGACGCAATCGTTCGTTGGTGAATAAACAACGCCTCGCTCGGTCTCGAGATTTGCTTGGAGTGGTGCGGACCACGGTGTTCTCACCAGAAGATTTGGAATTAGTGAAAGCTGCACCAAGTGTGCGTCGTGACTTCGTTGATGATGCGCTTGTCGCGTTACAGCCCAAACTTGATGTTTTGTGCAGTGAGATTGAGAAAGTGTTACGTCAACGAAACTCGTTGTTAAAGCAAGCAGGTGGCAGGCTGTCACCCGATATTGCAAGCACACTCGATGTTTGGGACGCGAAGTTGGCAGAACTTGGCAACGAACTTGGTGACGAGCGTTCCCGACTCATCGCTCAAATTTCTCCTCGTGTGTCGAAGGCATATGAAGAACTCGCAGAAAAAGCCACTCCGATCGGCTTGGTGTACGAACCCGAATGGCGCCGAATTGGTTTGGCCAACGAACTGCAAACCTGCCGCATGGATGACATTCGTCGGGGTACCAGCACGGTAGGGCCTCATCGCGATGACATTGATTTGCTGATCAACGGCTTGCCAGCCAGAACCCATGCATCCCAAGGGGAGCAGCGAACCTTGGCGCTTGCTATGCGGTTGGCGGTGCATCGCATGGTCACCGAGGAGTTCGGCTCTCCGCCGGTACTCATTTTGGACGATGTGCTGTCCGAACTAGACCCTGGCCGGGCCGCAGCCTTATTACGTCACTTTCCGGAGGGCCAGGTACTCATTACTACGGCGGGCTACCTACCCGAGGCCGCTCACCCCGACCGTATTGTGCGTATTCAACAGGGTGCTGTCGTTCAGGACAGCACCACAAAGGACAGTTTTCCTACATGAGCAATGTCAACAACCCATCTGAGGAAGCCCTCGACGAGGATCGACAAACTGACGCAAGCATGGGCAGTCTTGGTCGTCTGTCCACCGAGCTCAACGCGTTGTTGTCTCGCCTTGGCTCCGAACCGGCATCGGTGGTGAACAGTGTGTTCACCGATTGGGTCACACTCGTTGGCGAACACGTTGCGCAACATGTTGCTCCAATCAAACTCGAACACTCCCGATTACTCGTTGAAGTGACTGAAGCGGCGTGGGCTACACAAATGCGTTTTCTCGAACCGCAACTTCTTGCAACGTTGTCAGCAGCAACATCAAGCAACATTGTTGGTATCGATGTACGCGTAAAGCGCAATTCGCGTAGCAAGTAATTGGTAGACTAAACCGTGTTATTTATGTTGCTCAATCGTGTGTCTCGCCGCATTTTCGGCGCTCTCTTAGAAGGTAAGTGATGGCAACCACCAAAGCTCAAAAATCGGCAACTGCCGGATCCGCGTCTTATGGCGCAAAAGATATTCAGGTACTTGAAGGCCTCGACCCTGTTCGTAAGCGCCCAGGTATGTACATCGGGTCCACAGGGCTCACTGGTTTGCATCACCTCATTTGGGAAATTGTGGACAACTCTGTTGACGAAGCAATGGCCGGATATTGCAACAAAATCACGGTTACTTTGCTTGCCGATGGCGGTTGTGCAGTAAGCGACAATGGCCGCGGAATTCCTGTCGACCCATACACATCTGGCCAACACAAAGGCAAGAGCGCACTTGAAGTGGTGCTCACCGTGTTGCATGCTGGTGGAAAGTTTGGCGGCGAGGGATACAAAGTTTCTGGTGGTCTACACGGTGTAGGTGTGTCGGTAGTGAACGCACTATCGAAGCGACTGGTTG
>JBEAOI010000152.1:0-8583 GCA_041165005.1 Actinomycetota bacterium | reverse complement strand
GCCTTGGAATCGAACAACATCGCTGGACAACAGGTCGAGTGCAGCCTGCGACCGCTCTGGAAGATCGTCGCGACGTGATTCAAGTACTTGCACGGAAGCAGCCAAAGTCATGAGAGGACTTCGCAATTCGTGGCTGACATCTGAAGTAAATCGGGCATCTCGTTCAACCCGCTCTTGCAGTGTTGCCACCATGTCGTTGAATGCCGAGGTGAGGGCTTGCATGTCAGGGTCGTCGGTGGGCTCAAGACGTGTCTCTAATCGACCATCGGCTATCGCGCGAGCAGCTTGCGCGGCATTTGCAAGTGGTCGCACTGCGCGTCGCGAAGCAAAAACGCCAAGAGCAATACCAACGAACGTGGTGGTGAAGGCGGCAAGAGCAAGTGCTAATCGAACGCTCTGCAGAGCATCACGAACCTCTCGCAAATTGTCGTACTCGAAATACATGGCATTAATGCGAGGTAGTGGAATTCCGACAACGAGCGCCTGGCCTTTCAGGCTGTCCACAATCATGGTTGCTGCTTTTTGATCGCGTTGCACCCGCTGCAAGAGAGCAGGAGGAATCATCTGCGGGGAAAACAAAGGGCTACTACTTGTCCACTTGTTTTCGAAGTAGATCATGCGATGTGCGGCTCCGCCCTGATCAAGGGCTAACAGCACCTCTGTAGAAGAGCGAAGCAGGTCATTTTGTGTTCGGCGAGCATTGGTGATGGCTTGATTGGTTTCTGCTGCTACTCGCTGTTCTACAAGGTTCGACCGAGTAAATGAATATGTCACCAACGCAAGAACGCTTGAGAGAAGTAGTGCGCCAATAACGAAGATGAGCAATATTCGATTTCGCAAACCAATTCTTCGTGGCCGTAATCGGTGCACTGATGTGCGAATAAGTTTGCGCGTGCGGTTAAGGCGGTACCGGGTGCTGGGTTCGTCAGAAAAAATGTCGGTCACGATTGCAAGCGATAGCCAAGCCCGCGAACCGTCACCACATGTGTGGGGTTGGCTGGATCGGTCTCTACCTTCATGCGCAGTCGCCGAATATGCACGTCTACCAAGCGCCCGTCGCCGAAGTATCCGTATCCCCATACTTTGTCGAGCAATAACTCGCGACTAAACACTCCGCCCGGATCGTTAGCAAGTTCGCATAGCAATCGGAATTCGGTTTTTGTCAGCTCGACTTCTGAGTTATCAAGCAGCACTTTCCCTTCATCGGGGATGATTTCCAAATTGCCAAATACCAACTTGGAGTGTCCCGGTTTGGAGGGTCGCACGCGTCGCAGTAGAGCACGAATACGAGCCGCAAGTTCCTTTGGTGCAAATGGCTTGGTGAGGTAATCGTCTGCGCCGGCTTCAAGACCAGCAACAACGTCGTGTGTATCTGCGCGCGCAGTCACCATGACGATTGGAACATCGCTTGACTTACGAATGTTGCGACACAATTCAAAGCCGTCAATGCCTGGAAGCATGATGTCGATCAGTACAACATCGGCTGGGTGTTTCGAGAAGATGGCAATTGCGTCTTCGCCGCTTGCAGCTTCGTCAACTATCCAACCTTCGTCTTCAAGTGCGAGCTTGACAGATGCGCGAATTCGCTCGTCGTCTTCTACGGCTAATACGCGAATACCCACAGTCACAATGTTTACTCCTTCTTTGCGCTTGCAGCCATGATCAGTCCTGAGAGCTGGTCAAATATGGCTGGGGCAGTGGTGAGTATTTCGGCAGGTCGTGGGGCGTTGCCTGCGAAATCGCCACTTCGGCAGCCTGCTTCATGGGCAATCAGAATGCCGGCTGCAATATCCCACTGGTGGAGGTTTTCCTCAAAATATGCATCGATGCGACCGCACGCAACAAAGCACAGGTCAATTGCGGCAGCACCTGCGCGACGAATATCGCGAATCTGGTGGATGAACTTGGAAACTCGTTGTGCCTGCAAAGTGCGTTGCTCTGCTGCGTAACTAAACCCGGTACAGACCAATGCTTGAGCAACGTCAGTGATGTTGTTTGAACGAATTGGCGAGTCGTTTAAGAACGCACCACCACCACGTGTCGCAGAAAACATTTCGCCGAGTGCAGGTATATATACGACACCGGCGATTGGACCGTTGCTGTCTTCTGCGCCGATTGACACCGCCCAGGCGGGCAGGTCGTACAGAAAGTTTGTGGTGCCGTCAATTGGGTCGATGTACCAGGTGATGCCGCTCGTTCCGGCGACTGATGCGCCTTCTTCGCCAACAATGGCATCGAGTGGACGCCGTTCGCGTAAACCCTCCACGATGAGTTTTTCTGAGGCGCGATCAAACTCGGTGACCATGTCGGTGGCTGTTGATTTTGTCTGCACATTCTGCAGGCCAGCCTTGCGGCCTGCGAGTGCCATGTCGCCCGCTGAACGAGCGAGATCACGTGCAACGAGAAGTAAATCGTTGGCGAGAGTCACGAAGTGCGGGTTTCCTTATCTGCAAGCTCTCGCCATTCTCCAATTGCACGCAAGGCAAGTACTGCAACAACACTCATGCCCGATGCGCCAATTAACGATCCAGTGAACATTCCAATTCCGGTTGGAACAGCGCACGATCCTGAACATTGCACATCCACCATGAGGTATCCCATCGCGGCGCCTGCAATTCCGGAAATGAGGATGCCGGCGAATGCAATTGCTCGGGCACGAATGGATGGCAATGCTGAAAGAGGGCGATCTGAACCAGGAGTAGTGGACACGGCAACAGCGTAGTTGTCGTATCGTTATGCACATAGTGGAGACGCAGGCTGGTGAATCAACGCGCACCATTGCGCATGTGGATATGGACATGTTTTTCGTGGCTGTAGAACTGCTGCGGCGCCCCGAATTAATTGGTAAGCCGGTGGTGGTTGGTGGCGATGGAAATCGTGGGGTAGTGGCAGCTGCGTCATATGAAGCTCGGCGTTTTGGCGTGTTCTCTGCCATGCCTTCATCACGGGCAAAACGGTTGTGCCCACATGCCATCTTTTTGCCTGGTGACATGAGTTCCTATGTGGAAGTGAGTTCGCAGGTTTTTGACATTTTTCGCGACTACACACCACTCGTTGAAGGTCTGTCGCTCGATGAAGCGTTTCTCGATGTGACAGGCGCACTGCGTTTGTTTGGTAGCGCAGTGTCAATTGCCCAATCAATTCGTTCACGCGTGCTTGATGAAGTAGGGCTTGTGTGCAGCGTTGGTATTGGGCCGAGCAAATTCATTGCCAAGTTGGCATCAAAACGAGCCAAACCAATTGCAGATGAAAAAGGTGTAACTCCAGGTCTTGGAGTTGTTGAAGTGCCAAGTGGTTCGGAATTGGACTTCATCCGGCCGATGCATGTGAAGTCGTTGTGGGGTGTTGGCCCAGCAACGTTGGAAAAACTTGAACGAATCGGAATTAGCAAAGTGTCGGATCTCGCCGTTGCAGAGGTTTCTGCGTTGAAACATTCAATTGGTGAAGCACACGCCGTGCATTTGGTGCAATTGGCAAATGGAATAGATCGATCACCGGTGGTTTCTGATCGTGAAACAAAATCAATCGGGCATGAAGAGACGTTTTCTCATGACCTCTTTGACAAAACTGTGTTGCGAACGCATCTTGTTCGTCTTGCAGACGCAGTTGCACGGCGATGCAGGGAAGATCAGTTAGTGCCTCGAACCGTGACGCTAAAAGTGAAGTTCTCAGATTTTCAAACCATCACGCGCTCGAACACGCAGGCTACGTCAGTGACATCGGCGCAAGCCATGGTGCAAATGATTGAGCCTCTTCTCAATGGGCTCGATGTTTCTCGAGGCGTGCGTCTGATTGGTCTGAGCACACGCAATTTTGAAGAGCACGAACCTCAGTTGAGTCTGTTTGACGATGGGTCACTGACTACCGACGTTGCGGCATTGGATGAGGTATGGGCTCCCGCAACGAGGGCGATTGACGATATTCGAAGTCGCTTTGGTGACTCGGCGATCCGTCCTGCCAGCACCTTGCGGTCTGGGCGAAAGCCCGGGGCATCCAAATGGGGGCCTAACGACAGTGGGGAAACGCTGAGTTCAGAGGAATAAATCTCCCTGCGTTGAGTCTGAGCCGATTTCGTGGAACAATGAGGACGTGCCACTTTCTGAAGACGAACAACGGATTCTGAGCCAGCTCGAAGAGCAACTCCACACTGACAAGAAATTTGCGCAGGCGGTTTCATCGTCAGGTTTGTATAGCCATGCCATTCGCAAAGTGCGTTGGGCTGCGTTGGGAGTTGTCGCATCATTGGTCTTCACTGTTGCCACGCTGCAAGTGCATTTTTTGGTCGCGTTCCTTGGTTTCCTGGGCATGCTTGCATGTGTTCTGGTGATCGAACATCAGTTGCGGGCGATGAGCAAGGCAGGCATGAAAGACGTGGCCGACACCTTGCGTTCAGCTGCCAAAGTTGGCGGCTTTCGGGCGCGCTCCATGTTCCGCGATTAGTCGCGAGTAATTCCGGGGCGTTCAGTTATTTCGCTTTTCTACGTGCCGACTAGCGTCTAGCCCATGAAACCTTCGTACACGCCAGAAGCCGAGGCGTACCGTCAAAAAGTTCAAGCATTCTTGAAGGACAACCTTCCAAGTGATTGGAAAGGAATTGGAACTCTTGAAGGCAAGCCACTCGAAGAGTTTGTTGCGCATTGGCGCCAAGTACTGGCTAAGGGTGGATTCCTTGCGATGGGTTGGCCAAAGCAGTACGGCGGTGGAGGATTGTCGGCTCTTGAGCAAGTGATTGCGGCGGAAGAGTTTGAACGTGCCGGAGTACCAACAGGTGGTCCAAACGACGTGTTCAGTATTCAAATGTTGGGTAACACCTTGTTGTTGTTTGGAACCGAAGAGCAAAAGCAGCATTACTTGCCGCGCATTATTTCAGGTGATGACGTGTGGTGTCAGGGTTACAGCGAACCTAACGCGGGCAGCGACTTAAGCAATGTGGGGTTGAAGGCTGTGCTCGATGGTGACGAATGGATTTTGAATGGACAAAAGATTTGGACTTCGGCAGGTCACTTGGCCGACCATATCTTCACGCTTGCGCGCACCGATTCTGATGCTCCAAAGCACAAGGGCATTTCGTTCTTGCTTGTTGACATGCGTCAACCAGGTATTGAAGTTCGCCCAATCAAGATGATTTCAGGTGAGAGCGAATTCAACGAAGTGTTTTACACAGACGTTCGCGTGCCGAAAGAAAATGTTGTTGGTGGCGTAAACAACGGTTGGGCAGTAGCCATGGGTCTGCTTGGTTTCGAGCGTGGTGAAGCAGCGGCAACTGCACCAATTCGCTTTCAGGCTGAGATTGATCGCTTGATGGATCTTGCTCGTGAGAAGGGTGTTGCATCCGACCCACGCATTCGTCAGCGACTCGCAAAGTGCTATTCGGTTGTTCAAGTAATGCGCTACCTCGGTATGCGCACGTTGACGCAATTCTTGGCAGGGCATCATCCGGGACCAGACGGTGCAATCTTCAAGTTGTATTGGAGTGAGTATCACAAGGTGGTCACAGAACTTGGAGTGGACATCATGGGCTTGGACGCATTAGTGCCATCGGGTCGTAAGCCGTCAAGTGCATTTCAAACCGATGATGCTGGCGCTCCTAATGACTCCATGAGCTGGACGACAACATTCCTCAATGCACGCGCTGGAACGATTTATGCAGGCTCTTCGCAGGTGCAGCGGAACATCATTGGAGAAATGGTGCTTGGTCTACCAAAGGAACCAAAGCCCAATTAGTCTGAGCGCAACGTCATGATGAACTTTTCCACTCTTGCCAAACTGATTGCGGCGTTATTGGTGCGCCCTTGGCTGTGGACTACCGCGGTTCGACAGGCAGTTCGATTGGCGCCAAAAGGCTGGTGGAAGCAACCGCCCTTCTTGCCATTACCTACGCCTGCGTATGTTGAGTTTCGCACCACAACTCAGTACGGCGGAGCGAAGCGTGATCCGGAGATACACGACATTATTGACTATCTCGAATGGTCGCGCGATTGGCAGAGTACGACCAGGTTGAGTCGCCGAGGGCGGCGAGGCTAACCATGCGTAGCGCGCTCGTTCTCAATGCAACGTACGAGCCGCTGAGTGTCGTGTCTGCGAGACGCGCCGTTTGTTTGGTGCTCTCGGACAAAGCAGACATCGTTGAAGACGATGGAACGCAAGTGCACGCAGAGAATTTCTCGATGCCAGGACCATTGGTCATTCGGCTTCGTTATGTTGTGAAGGTTCCGTATCACCGTCGAACTGCGCTTTCGCGTCGTGCAGTGTTTGCTCGAGATGATCATCGTTGTCAATATTGCGGAGGAGTTGCAGACTCCATTGATCACGTCATGCCGCGTTCACGTGGAGGTATGAATGTGTGGGAAAACGTAACTGCCGCATGCAGACCGTGCAATTTGCGCAAGCGTGATCGCACTCCGGAAGAAGCGGGCATGAGACTTGCAAGCGAACCGCATGCGCCACGCGAGCTTGCATGGATTTCTGTTTCTGTTGGGCGAGTGCCCGATGCGTGGAAGCAATACCTTGCCTACGCTTCCTAGCTCGTCATGGAAGTTGTACACCGAACATGTTTCTGCGGATGAACAACATGGTCGTGATCTTGCTGTAGAGCGCGCGGTTTGGGACGTTCGTATATCGCGAAAAGCAATTGTGCTTGGCTCACGCCAAGATGAATCACTGTTAAACGGTGAGCAGTGCAATCGCGACGAAATTGAAATAGTGCATCGTCGCAGCGGTGGTGGAATTGTGTTTCTTGCACCGGGTGAGCATGTGTGGATTGATGTTGTTGTTCCACGAGGTGATGCGTTGTGGGACAATGACGTTGCGAAAGCTTCTTGGTGGTTGGGTGATGTTTGGGTGAAAACACTGAACGCACTTGGCGAAAACAATGTTTTGGTTCATCGCGAATCACTGAGTAGCGATGCTTGGGGTGACTTGTTATGTTTCGCAGGAGTTGGGCCGGGTGAAGTAGTACGACAAAGTGCCGAGTCACTGAGCAAGTTCGTAGGTATTAGCCAGCGTCGCACACGTGATTATGCGCGCTTTCAATGCACCATATATACGAAGTGGAATCCACAAGACGTGGAGATGTACGTAGTGAATACGCCAGGCAACCTGAGTGAAATTGCGCATCGAGTCGCAGTGGTTCAGGTAAGCCAGCAGGCGATCGTCGACACTTTCGTGTCACATCTGCCCCTCTAGCAAAAGTTTTTTTTCGGCAATTCGGCCGTTGAGGCCGCTTTTTGCTCAATTCACCAATGAAATCAACCTCTTTTTGGTATTTCTGCGTTTGGGAATTAGTGGGGAAAAGTGGTGAGAAAAGACACCAAAGTGGGGGAAAGTGGGGATATCGTATTTCCTGTTGATCCGGAGTGCGGACTCCCTTCAACGGCAGCAATACATGGGAAAGCAAGCCCCACAAGGGTTTGCGAGGGTAGCGGAGGACACATTGTTCGTAGGAGTGCACGATCGGCAGCTGGACCCCAAGGGTCGCTTGGCTTTGCCTGCATCGTTTCGCCCCCGTTTGGAACCCCGTTGCTTCCTCTCCATTGGACGCGACAAGTGCGTGGATGTCTTAACTGCCGACAGCTTTGAAGAGTTCGCTCGGGAATCCATGGAAAAGGTTCGTAAGGGCGAGATGTCGCTCAACCAGCAGCGTGCTCAGGCGAGCAACACCTTCGAAGTGGCCATAGATGCCCAGGGTCGAATCAACATCGAAGAAAAGTTGCGCGAATACGCCGGCCTCACACTGAATTCACGCGTGCTTGTTAGCGGTAACTACAACCGCGTTGAAATTTGGGACCCGGAGCGCCACGAGCGCGTAGTCCTCATGGGTATCGAGCAAATCGCTGGATCAGGCGAGTAGCAGGAAAGGAGCGCATCGACCACACCACTTTTTGCGAGCGCTCCACATATGAGCGTTTCGCTGTACTGCAGTCCTTCGGTCAGCAAGATGGACAGCCCCAACTCCGCCCGCTTCCATTTCGTCGAATCGGGGAGACATCCCGACGACAACGCCGGCCGGGGGGCTGCAGTACAGCGAGGCACTTCACGGGCGAGAACACGCAACGAAGAGTCGAAAACTTCTTATGAACTCACCAGCAACTCACTCAACCTTTAATCACGAGCCAGTAATGGCCAATGAAATTACAGAACTTTTCGGTTCGGTTCCTCACGGCGTAGTAGTGGATGCGACGTTGGGTGGCGCTGGCCACGCAATGCGACTGCTCTCGACGTATTCGTGGATGAGCGTTTTCGGGATTGATCAAGACCCGATGGCCATTGAACACGCGCGCAAGGTGTCACCACAATTTGAAGGTCGACTGATGTTTCACCAAGGCCGCTTTGACGGCATTGGTGAATTCTTGCAGTTGCATCACGTATCAAAAATCTCTGGTGCACTTTTTGATCTAGGGGTTTCTTCGCCACAGTTCGACGAAGCAGATCGTGGTTTTTCATATCGCAATGACGGACCACTTGACATGCGTATGAACACCACGCAAGAGTTCAGTGCCCTTGATGTTGTGAATGGCTATGAAGTTCAGCAGCTTGCCGACGTATTGCGCGAAAACGCAGATGAGCGATTTGCCTTCCGTATTG